>JBCBWB010000161.1:0-10941 GCA_039817275.1 Cyanobacteria bacterium J06648_1
CAGTGTTACGCCGAGCAAGGGTCTAGCCCGACAATTATCGACCCACTCTGGACGACCTTCGACTTTACTGGGAGCTGTAATAAATCAACGGACAGTAACGGCTATTCCGTACGCCTTGATGGTGAAGATACTATGAAATTATCAAATAAGTTAAAACTGGCAGCAATTTTCACGGGCGCGATCGCTCTGTCTGCTCCTTTTTTACCTGCCGTGGCTCAGTTTACCGAAGCACCTGTGCCTGAAGATGAGGTCGTGGCGATCGCCGTTCCTGCTGGGGCAATTGGCTACAATTTGAACGTAATTCAGCAAGTTCCTGGCAAGCAGCAGTGTTACGCCGAGCAAGGGTCTAGCCCGACAATTATCGACCCACTCTGGACGACCTTCGACTTTACTGGGAGCTGCAATAAATCAACGGACAGTAACGGCTATTCCGTACGCCTTGATGGTGAAGATACTAGCTTAAACTACAGACTTGACGTGATTCCTAGAGGCGATGAGCTACAGTTAATTGCCAAAAACTACAAAGGCGGTGGCGATCTCGTTGTCGGAACCACTGGCGGCAAGCCCGCTAAAGGCGAATACGTCAAAATTAATCTCAATCCTGGTTGGGAATTTACCAAAAAAGCCTACGAAGGCAAAACTCTAGGTCACTTTTTCTTTAGTGGTGACTCAACGGCGATCGCGGCGGCGGGCGACACTCCAGCACCTGCTCCTACTGCTAGTACTGATGAACCTGCTATCTTTAGCGACATCGCCCGAGATATTTATAAAGATGATATCGAACAGGCGGTTGCTTTGGGCTTTATTGCTGGTTTTAAAGACAACACTTTTCGTCCCACAGACTCTTTAACCAGAGAGCAGTTGGTATCTATGGCTTATGGAGCCTTAGAAACTATCGAAGGTTTGGAGCTAGAGACTCCTGCTGTGCCTGTTCAACCCTATCCTGATGTGCCAGCCGATCGCTGGAGTGCCAATAAAATTCAGTGGGCAAAAGAAAACGACATTGTTAAGGGTTATCCCGATGGTTCATTCAAGCCAGGAACTCCCGTAACTAGAGCGGAATTAGTCGCTGTGCTGCAAAACGTAGCTAAGTTTGCCGAGCAGGGAGAATTGGAGATTGAGCAGTCACCAATTAGCTTTGCCGATACTGGTGATCATTGGGGCGCTCAGACCATTTCTACTATGTCTGCGTACTGTGGCGTGGCTTCTCCTTACAAAGAAGTCGGAGATTCGTTCAATCCTGATACGCCCGCAGCTAGAGACTATGCGGCAGCGGCTACCTTAAGGACTCATGGCTGTTTAACTGAGGCAGAATAACCAAGTCACAGATTACTCCGCCGTCCTAAAGGATATGTTATGCCCTTGTGGTACACCTTCGGATATAAAACGACGGACACATGCGGCGCGACGCGAAGCGAGTCCTTTAGGGAACTATGCGCCTTTGTGCTGTGACCGTTGGTCAAGTTTTTGGTTTGCTTTACCAGTTTTAAACGTTAATTACTGAATTATAAGGGAGGCGATCGCGTCTCCTTTTTTAGTATTTTCTTACCCGTCCCATTCTTCGGGCAGCAGCAAACTGATTCCAATACACCTTGCTTCGCAGACACTACTCTTTTTAATTAGAAAATGCCGCGCAATTTACTCGCTTTTAACACTTATTGTTTTATTATGTTCCTTTGTTACTTGGTCTAAATATAAGTTTATGCACAGTGTTGCAAAAAGAGTTGATAAAAAAATTAGACATTATTTACGTATTCCCAAAACCGTCCTGCAATACAAACTAAACGCTGATAATTATGCCGCAAGATACATTTTTCATCATATTCCCAAGTGCGGTGGCACATCGGCAGTAGATGCTCTGACTAACTGGTTTGTGGTTCTGAAAGATTATCCCAAGGGTTGGTGTGCTGAAGATAATCCGTTATTGTATCAGCGATTTTGCGATCGCCCGAAGAATCTGGATCAGATTGAACCCTATCAACTTTTGGTCGGACACTATCACTTCCCGGGTTCCTTCCTCGACCAGAGATATCCCTGCTGGCAGTCTCAGGGATACCGTCTATTTACTTTTCTGCGGGATCCCCTAGAATTACAGCTTTCTCTCTACTATTTTGATATTCGTAATCGCCGCATTTCTGCTAATACCTCGATTGAGAAAAGGCTTTTGCTGCGCCAAAACTTCATCGCTAGTATGATGCGCTGTGACGAATCAAATTATCTGTCTGTTTTACATCGATACAGTTTTATTGGCATTATGGAAAGATACCAGGAGTCTTTTGAGCAACTGTCGCAGCTGATGAACAAACCACCAGTAACGCTCAAAAACTACAACCAAACCCCTCGTCAACAATACCGTCTTGCTGATACTTTTATTGCCGAATTCAAAGCCAAAAATCAGCTTGATTATCAAATATACAATCACAGTAAAAACCGCCTTGAAAGGGATCTTCATAGCGCTAGGAAATCAACCTCACCCCAGATATTGAACAGATGAGGGATTAAAACCGCAGATAGCATTGCTACTCAAAAGATCGGCGTTGCCATGCCTCAGCACCAGCAAAAAAGAGGGTAAATGTAGATTGCCCCTCTTTAAAGTTAAGTTGTTTTACTTTGGTGATTTAATTTCTCAGTGCAAGTATAGATAGCTAGCCAACTGAAGAGAAGTAAACCTTAGATTTGACAGGGTCGGGATTCATAGTTTGATCACCTTCTTCCCAGCCTGCGGGACAAACCTCATCAGGATTGTTTTGGACGTGCTGAATTGCTTTAAGGGTTCTCAAGGTCTCGTCTACGCTACGACCAAAGGAAAGGTTGTTGATTGTTGCGTGTTGAATAATGCCTTCTTTATCAATGATAAATAGACCTCTAAGAGCTACTCCTGCTTCGGGGTCGAGGACGTTGTAGGCAGTGCTAATTTCTTTTTTGATATCGGAAACTAGAGGATATTCGATATCGCCAATTCCGCCCTGATTGCGTTCAGTTTGAATCCAAGCTAGGTGAGAAAATTCGCTGTCAACAGATACGCCCAAAATTTCTGTATTTAAAGACTTGAAATCTCCATGGCGATCGCTAAAGGCAATAATTTCTGTTGGACAAACAAAGGTAAAGTCCAAAGGGTAGAAAAACAAGACCACATACTGACCACGATAATCAGATAGCTTGACAGTCTTAAATTCTTGATCAAAAACAGCCGTAGCCATGAATTCAGGCGCTTCTTGCCCAACTCTTAAACATCCTTCAGTAGTCATAATTTTTATTCTTTAAATTGCCAAGCAAGGCTAAGTTTACAATTTATACACAATTCATGAATCTTAATCAATATATCATAGTCATAACGGCAACGAGTTATCAGTTGTCAGTAATCAGTAATTAATCAAGTTCTCTTCTTCCTTCTAAGGCTCTAGCCAGGGTGACTTCATCGGCATATTCTAGATCGCCCCCCATCGGCAAGCCAAAGGCAATTCTCGTCACTTTAGTAAAGGGTCGGAGTAGACCGTTGATATATAAAGTAGTTGTTTCTCCTTCAACGCTAGGACTGATTGCCAAGATCACTTCACTAATTTTGTCTTTGGTAATGCGGCGCACCAGTGCTTCAATATTTAGCTGTTCTGGTCCAATACCGTCCATAGGAGAAATTACGCCACCCAACACATGATATAAACCACGATATTCTCTAGTTTTTTCGAGGGCAATTGTATCGCGAGAATCGGCAACGACACAGACGGTAGAGCGATCGCGATTTTTGTTGCTACAGATCGAACAGACGGGTTCGGCAGAAAGATGAAAACAGACTTTGCACAGTCCTACCTGCTGCTTAGCGGCAACCAACGCTTGAGCTAATGCCTGTACTTCTTGGTCGGGTCGTTTAATAATGTGTAGAGCCAATCTTTGAGCAGTTTTTGGTCCTATTCCTGGTAAAAGCTGTAGCTGTTCGATTAAGCGAGCTAAAGGAGGCGTATAAATGGCTTGCTCCTATATTTTTCAAGTGTTTTAGAGCATGTATTATATCAAATAGCCCCCAACATCAGGTAAAGTAATGCGATCGCTCACCAGATATGATTCTTAATCAATTCTTAGACAGTATTTACTACCATAGATAGATAAATTGGCTGTATTTGATTTAGAAAATAAAACTCGCAGAAAGCCGCTGATTTTCTGAGCTATTCTCAGGCATTCCTCTACTCAAATAGATAATCGAGCAAACAATGACTAGTTCCGAACCCATCAATAGTGCCATCGATCTTAACGACCCAAAATATTACTTTAACCGCGAGTTAAGCTGGCTAGAGTTTAATCGCCGAGTTCTGGCAGAGGCATTAGATGAAAGAACGCCGTTGTTAGAACGTCTTAAGTTTATGGCAATTTTTAGCTCTAATCTAGATGAATTTTTCATGGTGAGAATTGCCGCTCTCAAAAAACAGGTAGCAGCAGGAGTTAGCAAGCTTTCCGTCGATGGTCGTACTGCCCAGCAGCAGCTCGAAGCGATTACGAAAACTCTGACGCCGATGTTCAAGGAACAGCATCAACATTTTGAGCAGGTATTAAAAAAGGAGTTAACCAAATCAGGAGTTCACATTCTCAACTATGTAGATTTAAATCAAGAGCAAAGAACCTTTATCAACAGCTATTTTGAAGATTATATTTTCCCTGTCTTGACCCCCTTAGCCGTCGATCCGTCTCATCCTTTCCCCTACATTTCTAATCTCAGCCTCAACTTAGCGGTAGTGCTGAAAGATCCTCAGATTGACCACGAGCTATTTGCTAGAGTCAAAATCCCCAAGGTTCTACCTCGCTTTGTTGCTCTACCAGAAGAGTTACGGCAAAGACATCGGGGCAATTCGGGAGTTTGGACGGGAATACCAATGGAACAAATTGTGACTCACAATTTGGAGTATTTATTCCCAGGAATGAATATTTTAGAATCCTACGCTTTTCGCGTGACTCGCAACGCCGATCTAGCGGTTGAAGAAGACGAGGCTGACGATTTATTATTGGCGATCGAAAAAGAGCTACAAAAACGTCGTATTGGTGGCTCCTCCGTGCGGTTGGAGGTCGATGCTTCGATTCCTGCTGAGTTGCGTTCCACCATTATTCGCGAGCTGGCTTTGGAGGAAAATGACGTATACGACATTGATGGTCTACTCAGCCTGGGAGATCTGATGTCGTTTTTATCCTTACCCTTACCCGAACTCAAAGATAAACCCTGGAATTCCGAACTTCCTGCACGTCTGAGCTGGCTACAGGAAGAAGAAGACGGCTCAATCGCCGAAGGAGAGAATTTTTTCAACGTCATTCGTAATGGAGATTTACTAGTACATCATCCTTATCATTCTTTTAGCAGCACGGTTCTCCGTTTTGTCACCGAGGCGGCATACGACCCCCATGTTTTGGCGATCAAAATGACTTTGTACCGTACTTCTGGAGACTCGCCAATAGTCAAAGCGTTGATTGCTGCCGCACAAAATAATAAACAGGTAGTGGCATTGGTAGAGCTTAAGGCTCGTTTCGATGAAGAAAACAATATTATTTGGGCAAGGAAGCTAGAAAAGTCGGGGGTTCATGTCGTTTATGGTGTCACTGGGCTAAAAACCCATACCAAAATAACTCTGGTGGTGCGTCAGGAGAAGGAGAAGATCCGCCGCTATGTTCATATTGGCACCGGTAACTACAATCCCAAAACTGCCAAGATTTACACCGATTTGGGTCTTTTGAGCTGTCGAGAGGATATTGGGGCAGATCTGACAGATTTATTCAATTTTCTGACGGGTTATTCTCGGCAAAAATCCTATCGTAAACTACTTGTAGCTCCCGTAAGTCTGCGTGGTCGCATGATCGAGATGATCAATCGCGAGGCGGAAAATTGTCGCCAAGGAAAAACAGGGCGCATTGTGGCAAAGATGAATTCCCTGGTGGATCGACAGGTTATCCAGACTCTTTATGAAGCTTCCCAAGCAGGAGTTCAAATAGACTTAATTATCAGAGGAATTTGCTGTCTGCGACCTGGATTATCAGATATCAGCGAAAATATTCGCGTTATTAGCATTATTGGACGTTTTCTGGAACATTCTCGTATTTTCTACTTTCATAATGATGGTGCGGAGGAAATTTATATCGGCAGTGCCGACTGGATGACCCGTAATTTGAGCCGTCGAGTAGAAGCCGTTGCCCCCATTGAAAGCCCTGAGATTTTCCGCGATCTTCAGGAAATTTTAGGCGTCATGTTAGCCGATAACCGTAAAGCCTGGGAGTTAAAACCTGACGGTACTTTTGTGCAAAGAAAACCGCAGAATGGCGAGTCGGCAAACAGCACTCATGATATTTTTATGGAAATGGCAAAGCAGTCTGCGGGAATTACCTCTAGTTGAGCAATGAAAGTTGCCGTATTTAGCGCCAAGTCTTGCGATCGCCAGTTTCTAACTCAGGTCAATCAAGAGTATCAGCATGAGCTGTAATTTTTTGAGCCAGCTTTGAGTGTTCAAACAGCGGGTTTAGTCCAGGGTTACGAAGCAGTCTGCGTCTTTGTCAATGATCGCCTTGACCGCGAGACAGTAGGAATCTTAAAGCAGCTAGGAAATAAGCTCATCGCTTTGAGGTGCGCAGGATACAACAATGTCGATCTCAAAGCAGCGGCAGCAATGGAGATTTTAGTAGTTAGAGTTACTACCTATTTCCCCTACGCTATACATCATCAACTCAGGGGCGATCGCCCAAATGAAGCCTGGGGTCATGTTGATTAATAATAGTTGGGGAGCTTTAGTCAATACACATATAGATGGCGGCAGATAAGCATCTGGTACTTTATCGGAAATTCAATTTCACTGCCAGTTTTTGATTTAAACTTCATTAATTTCCCATTTATTTCGGAATATACTTAGATAAACGAGCTATTTTAATATATTTAGTTCTTGCCAAAAAGGCTGGGGCGCTAACTTTAATGCTAATTAGCTTTTACTAAATTCAGGTAGGCTAACAACTGCCCTTATTTAAATTGAAGACGTTGCTGATTTGAAGTATCCCTAATGGGTCGCGGTATCCTTTAGGACAAGGGGACAACGTGAAACCGACAAAGGCGCTTAGTTCCCTAAAGGACTCGCTTCGCGTCGCGCCGCATGTAGTAATTGTTCGTAGCGGGGGGCTTATGCCCCTGACCTCGCTCTGCGCGAGGCACTGAACGCAAAGCGTTCCCGCTCTAAGCTTTAAGCTTTTTAATTAGTCTGCTTACTTACGAAAATTGCAAAATCATACCTGGATTCAGCAACGCCAAATTGAAATTTACGGAAAATTTTTATTAATCGAATATATAAAGAAAGTAACTTATATGGAGTCTACTAACAGTAATTTACTAGGAGAAACCCTATATCAAGCAGGTTTGATTTCCAACACTCAAATAGAGACAGCCCTAGCAGATCGTCAAGATAGCAGCTATTTAAGAGTTGGTGAGATTATGGCTCTTCGAGGCTGGATTGAACAGAAAACTGCTGATTTCTTTGCCGAAGAATGGCATATATTGCTCAATCAAGCAGAAAAACATCCCCTAGGATACTATCTAGAAAAATCAGGATTGTTGACCCAAGAGCAAACCGAGTCAATCCTCGAAGAACAAAAAAAGATTTGGGTTAAATTTGGCTCTGTCGCAGTCCTCCAAGGAATATTAGCGCAAGAAACAGTTGACTTTTTTCTTAATAATTTA
Organism: Cyanobacteria bacterium J06648_1; assembly: GCA_039817275.1. GTDB lineage: Bacteria > Cyanobacteriota > Cyanobacteriia > Cyanobacteriales > Xenococcaceae > Waterburya. Next base: position 7,691 of record JBCBWB010000161.1, read on the forward strand.
TTTCCTCTAGAATCACTAGACTCTGCTCTGATTGGTAAAAAAGATTTAGTTGCCAAGGTAGAAATGGAGCGCGAACAAACTAGTCCACCAGCAGAAGCGATTCAGCCAGAATCAAAACAAGAAGTCGATCTAGATGACATTCCCTGGATTGACTAATTAATTTTGCCTGTCCTAATCTGCCCAGGGAGCGCGAACAGGGTTTGCCAAGGCTGAGAAACTTGATTATTTCGATCTAAGTGTTGGTGCTGGGATAAAAACTCGTCCTGTATTTAGTTCAGAACAGAATAGAAATACCTCAAAGAATTCTAGTGTGCTTTTTGTAATACGAGCGCCAGTGAGATTAGCTGTGCTAAAACGGGTACTTGGTAGATAACTCTGAGTCATAAAGCGTCAGATTGAGAAAATTAGCCAGGCGAAAGCAATTTTCGGTGACGAATACCCCAATAGTTAAATTTCATGAGTGCAAACAGTAAGTTAGGGGAACAACTGATCTCTCTATATCGGCAGAAGTTCACTGGCGTTTTGACTATCATCTCTCAAGACGACCGTCAAAAGTGGGAGCTGTTTTTCAACCAGGGACAGTATCTGTGGACAGAAGGGGGATATCATCCCAATCGCTCTTGGCGGAGAAACTTCAAACGTTACTGTCCTGGGGTCAATGCGGGGATAGTTATCTTAAGAGAGCAGCCAGAAATGCGATCGCTCCACTATTGTTTGCTCAATGTTTTGCTTCAGCGCAAATTAGTCAAACGTCAGCAGGTTAAAGCCTTGATTGAAAATCACAGTCAAGAAGTTTTCTTCGATTTACTGCAAAAAGAATATAACGGTACTCTAAGCTACTCGATATCCAGTACTTCCTCCCATTATCTCCTCAAGGCTGGCTTTAGCTTATCTTTGAGCAATATTAATCTCGAACAAGTATTATTTCAATCCCAAACCGCATGGTCTACCTGGGGTAGTAAGGGATTAGCCTCTTGTTCACCCCATCATGCCCCTTTATTAAACCGCTATCAAGATTTACAGACTCAGTTGCCAGATATCATCTATGCCAACATGTCACGACTGCTCAACGGCAAAAGAACTTTAAGAGATTTAGCGGTCAGAATGGATAAGAATGTCCTCGACGTTACCTGTGGTATTGTGCCGTATTTTTTTAAAGGCTATCTAAGACTCCTAGAGATTGCCGATTTAGCTGATGCTCAAGCCCTGAGATAAACTACTTGACGAGTTGAAAAAACTTTTAATAAATACCTAACGTATTTAAACCAATAAACCTGAGATAATATCAGAAGAAAATGTCTTAGCCTGGACTAGATCTTGCTAACTTACACAGATACAATTCTTGCGTCTCAGTTCCAATCTCCTGGTCCAATTATTTTTGAGCTGGGACCCATTGTGCTGCGCTGGTATGGCTTATTAATTGCTACCGCAGTATTGCTAGGGGTAACTCTGTCTCAATATTTAGCCAAGGCACGTCGAGTAAATCCCGAATTGTTGGGAGATTTAGCAATTTGGCTAGTGATCGGGGCAATACCTTGCGCTCGAATCTATTATGTTGCTTTCCAGTGGCAGCAGTATGTACAGCGTCCTTGGTGGCATATGCTAGCGGTCTGGGAAGGGGGGATCGCCATCCACGGCGCAATTATTGGCGGTACGATCGCCACGATTATTTTTGCGCGAGTCAACCGTATATCATTTTGGCAGCTTTTAGATTTGGTTGCCCCCTCATTAATTTTGGGTCAGGCGATCGGTCGCTGGGGCAATTTCTTTAATTCGGAGGCGTTTGGCAAGCCAACTGATTTACCCTGGAAGCTATACATTGCTCCCCAATATCGTCCGTTCGAGCTAATCAACTTTGAATTTTTCCATCCCACTTTTCTCTATGAATCCCTCTGGAATCTAGGCATCTTTGGACTGTTGCTGTGGCTCTTTTTCTGGGGGCAGAAGCGGGCAAATAAACTCAAAATTGGCACCCTCGCTGCCGTATACTTGATTGGCTATAGCCTGGGTCGAGTCTGGATTGAATGGTTACGTACCGACAGCCTCATGATTGGACCACTAAAAATAGCTCAGGTAGTTAGTCTATTAGCGATCGCCCTTGGTTTGACGCTCCTTGCCTGGCTCTATGGTCTCAAGCGACCTTTACCCGATGTTGTGGCGACCAAAGATGCCCAGAAACCTGCCAACTACAGACCGTAATCTCTTCTCCAAATTATTACTTAATGAACTTAACTGAAATTGCTCTGAAACCTGCTGTCTACATTATTGGTGCAGGACCAGGAGATCCAGAATTACTAACAATTAAGGCATATAAAATACTTACTCAGGCTGATGTTATCCTTTACGCCGATTCCTTAGTGCCAAAACAGATTCTTCAGGATGTCCGCGGTGATGCCGAGATGGTAGCCACAGGAAATAAGACCCTAGAGCAGATTATTCCTTTAGCGATTGAGCGAGTCAGACAGGGTAAATCTGTGGTGCGCTTACATTCAGGAGACTTAACTCTCTACAGCGCGATCGGCGAACAGATGCAGGCATTTACCGAGGCAGATGTTCCCTTTGAATTGATCCCTGGCATTAGTGCATTTCAGGCGGCGGCGGCAAAACTAAGTACTGAATTAACTATTCCCGAACTAGTCCAGACGATTATCCTGACCAGAATCAGCGGCAAAGCTTCTGCCGTACCCGAAGCGGAAGAATTATCGTCTTTGGCGGCTCATCAAGCCAGTTTGTGCCTCTATTTAGCAGCGCGTCATATTGAAAATGCTCAAGAAAAACTATTGCAGCATTACCCTGCCGATACTCCCGTAGCTGTGTGCTATCGCGTTGGCTGGCAGGACGAGCAAATCTGGGTTGTTCCCCTATCATCAATGGCTCAGGTGACTAGAGAACATGACCTGATTCGGACGACTCTCTATCTAATCAGTCCCGCGCTACAGGAAGCTGTCACGACGCGATCGCGTCTCTATCATCCCGAACATAATCATCTGTTTCGACCCAAGACCAAGGTTTAGGCGATCGCTAAATTATGCTAAAGCGAAATACAATCGTTTTAATTAATTTTGGTACTTTACGTCTAATGTGAATTAAATAAAAGACTTAATCTCCTCTTTTGCCGTACAAAATGTATCTTCAAATACAAAGATCCATATTGGGGGAACTTTCCCCCATATCCGCAGGTGTACCACAAGGGCATAACATATCCTTTAGGAATCCTTTGGTATACCCCGACCTAAAAGAGTTGTACTTTT
>JBCBWB010000162.1:0-10903 GCA_039817275.1 Cyanobacteria bacterium J06648_1
TGTTGTTCTAATAAATGCTCTACAGAAGTATTTTTCTCGGTAGAAATAAGAATTTGCGTATGTTCACTATCAATCTGATTGATTTCAAGTGCTTTAACACCAACAATAGGATTTTCTTCTTTGAAGGAATTCCCTTCAGGCAGCTCCAAATTAGTATTTAAAATATTAGCTTCAATAGTGTTATCATCACGGACAGTATAGAAAGAAGCATTATCCTTGCTAGTAGCTGAAAGCTTCAATTCTAGCTGATGGCTATTTTTGGCAATTTCTAGTTCAGTAATTTTATTTTCTGCCGCCATAGTAGGAGCAGCAGCAATCATAACTGTTAGTGCAGTTAGAAAAACCAGGCGGTCAGACGTGGAGTTTAGCGGGGCTAATCCTTTAGGCAAATAATTTTTCACGGTTCAATCCTCAACCTATATAGTTAGTAAATAATATGCAGGTAGATCTATTTAGTTAGTAAGACAAGCTTATCTCTAACTATTTACGTCTACGTTGGCGCTTACTCTTTTGTTCGGCTAATGCAGCTTGTTCGTCTGCTTTTTTGGCTCGTTCAAGTTCAGCCTGACTCATGGGCAAAATGGCATCAAGCTTAATCTGAGTTTTTAACTCAGCTTGTTTGCGTGGCACAATTGAACTATCAGTACTAGTTAAAATTGCAGTCGGCTTTTCTGCCACAGAAGAGCTAATACTCTGCACCATTAATAGCGGTTGCAGGCGTTCTATGTCCTGGAGAATTTGTTTGGTTTGGTTGAATGTGCCTTCAAAAGTAAGAGAAATACCCTTCTTTTTTAGCTTTCCTTGAACTCCCGAACCCAATGAGGCGTCGCCAACGGTACTAACATTACTATCAGGCTGATATTGAGTTAAATCACCTTGATTAGTCGCGATAAAGCCATTGAGATCAATCAGTAATGTTTCCAGGTCATCTTCACTGGTAAACATCGAAAGAACGCGCGACTTAAGCACTTTCTTTTCGGCTAAATCTGCCTGTAGTTGCGCCAGCTTGAGCTGCAAATCTCCTGTCTTAATACTATTTAATTGTGCTTGTAATGTTTCTTTTTGGGTCACCGCAGCTTCGTGAGCAGTTTGCGCAGGCTTGACATATTTAATAAAGCCATAGATTGAAAGAGTAATTCCCGCTACGGCGATCGCTACTCCCATAATTGTGGGAGTGAAAGTAATGCCGAAGGCAGAAGGATAATCTGACTCCAACAATTCTTCTGAAGCAAAATCATCAGCAAAGGTCATTTTAAGGTCGCTCCTTTACGTTCTAAGGTGTTTAATCTAGTCACCAAACCAACCGAGCCTTTTTTCTCGATCTCCTCTTTGAGCTGAGATGAAGGGGCATTATTGAGCTGGGCAGAAATGGTATATTTGACCCCATCGGGAATTTCTAAGGTGGCGTTGTCGGGTAGGTCTTCCTCGTTTTCTAGTTCGACAGAGAAACTAGCGGTACTCGCCCCATTAAGACGAATTTGCTTCGCCGCAAAAAATGGCGATCGCTGGAGAAAGAGGACAAAATCGTTTACATCGTCATAAGAACGAGCTACCCCCGCAATATTGATGCCCGTACTGTTGCCCGAACCGCTTTGTTGCAGAGATTCTACGAGAACCCCAGGAGGAGTGCGATCGCTCACTTCCTGCATAATTGCTGCCCAGGGCTTGATTTTTTCAAATACTCCTACCAAAGCGGCTGTTTCCTGCTGGACTTGTTGAATCTCAGCGTTGGCAGCTTCAATTTTTTTGTTCTGATTACCCAAATCGGCAATTTCGCTTTCAATTTGCTGAATTTCTGACTGAACTGTAGCTGTACTTGCCTGCACATTTTTCAGATACATGAAAGTAATTGCTGGAGTAAGCAAAAACACAAATGCACCCAAAGCCAAAGGAATTTTATCGGCTAGGGTCGGCTCTTTCTTTTGAGCAAAATCGCGACTAAGATCGACAGACTCCTCTGGGCTCCTATCTCTAAGAAAATTTATATCTAAGTTATACATAAAGCCATACAAATTTGGAAAATAACTAATATATTTCTCGGCTATATTACAGTTCCCTGATGTGCAATTAAATGCAACATCACCCTGATTTTATTGGTCTCTAATACCTAGCCCTAAAACTATCCCCAAACCAGGGCGATACTTGGGAGCAATATCCTGATTTAGTTCCAAACCCAGACTGGCGATCGGGTCTACTTTCATAGTGGGTAAATTTAGTTTTTGAGTAAAAAATTCATCTACCTGACTAATACCTGCTCCTGGTCCTGCCAACAGTAATTGAGCAATTTCCAAATCTTCGCTTTGGTTAATATAAAAATTAATTGAGCGACTTAACTCTTCAGTAAGTTCGCCTAAAATTTTCATCAAAGCTGTTTGCCCAGATTCTATTTGAGATGAGTCTATGTCGCCAGAATCTTCACTGATACCGTCAAGCAAATCTAATTGATGAAGTATCTCACTGCCACCTGTTACAGGCAAGTTCATTGCTTGAGAGAATGCAGCGCGCATTTGATATGTGCCGATGGGAACAGTACGAGAAAATTGAGGTACTCCCTCAACTACGATCGCAATTTCTGTGCTGTCAAACTCCAGATCTACTAAAACGACTGCTTCTTTGGAACCAAACTGGCGTAATTGCTCTCTCAAAGTTCTGATTAAGGCAAAACTATTGATTTCTAAAACATTTATTTCCAAGTTTGCCTGTTCAAAAACTTCCGTATAAAGATCTGTTACTTCTTTTTTGGTGGCAACTAATAAAACATTGACTTTTTCAATGCCATCTTCATCCATGAAGTAGCCTAATTTAGCATAGTCTAAATCTACTTCTTCTCTAGGATAGGGCAGATACATCCCCGCTTCATGCACCAGAACCATATCTTTTAGTTCTGCTTCATCCAATTCGGCAGGCACAGGAATAACTCGAATGATCGCTTCCCGCATTGGTACAGCAGTAGATACTTTTTTGGCAGTAATCTTATTTGTTTTAAGAGTATCTTCAATCAGTTCTGAAAGAGTTAGAGAGTCGACAATTTGACCATCTTCATATACGCCTTCGGGAATGTCTGCTGAGACATTTTTGATGAGCTTATATTGCTGACCCTGTTTGGCTATCTGAGCAATATTTATTTTTTGAGCGTTAATTTCTATACCGACACTATCGCCTTGTTTGGCAAATATATTAGTTAAATTTTTTAGCATACTCCTTTACCAAGTAGTATTTCCAATTGGTACCTCACGTTGGCTGTAATAATCTATTTTCTAGATTTAGTTCCACTTACAGACTGAAGTTTTAATCTTTAGCAATTTTAATTTAGCTAGTACCTTACAATTAACTACTCGAATAGCTAAGTAAAATAGTAATCATAAATTGATAAATATTAATCAGTTTGACAGTGAGCTTGGTCACATCGGACATTGTAACTGCATCGAAGCGCTATTCTGATAGGTGGTAGTACCGAAAAAAGATAATTATATGCTAAGAATGATAGTTAAAATTACGTATAGATATTGCCATTTACATTAAGAGGTAATATCTTTTGCTTGATTAATTATTAATAGAGTAAATAGTGAAAAATCAGATCTCGTTCTCTAAATTAGCTCAGTGGTTGCTCTGGGCAACAGTCTTTGGTAGTCTTTTGGGCTGTAATCCACAAAAAAAATCTAGCTCCGAGCAACTAGAGTTTTGGACGATGCAGCTCAAGCCAAATTTTACTGAATACTTTAGGGAAATAAACCAAGCTTTTGAAGCAGAAAATCAGGGAACCGAACTGCGCTGGATCGATATTTCTTGGTCAGCGATGGAAAATAAAATTTTGACCTCAATTTCTGCCAAAACAGCACCAGACGTAGTGAATCTCAATCCAAAATTTGCCGCGCAGTTAGCTACGCGCAATGCTTGGCTGGATCTCGAACCCTTAATTGAACCTGAGGTCAAAGCGACTTATTTACCAAAGATTTGGGAGGCTAGCACAATCGAAGTTTGTCCCGAGAGCAAGTGTGAGCAGCAAACTTTTGGTCTGCCCTGGTATTTGACTACTACTATTACAATTTATAATCGGCAGTTTTTAGATGCTGCCGCTATTCCAGCACCTCAGACTTACAGCGAACTAGCGCAAGCGGCTAAGAAGATTAAAGCTAAGACTGGCAAGTATGCTTTTTTTATCTCTTTTGTCCCCAGTGATTCTGGAGATGTTTTAGAGTCCATGGTCAAAATGGGAGTAGACTTAATTGATAATTCAGGTAAGGCTGCTTTTAATACTCCTGAAGGAAAAGCTGCTTTCCAATATTGGGTAGATTTATATCAGCAAAAGTTACTGCCTCCTGATGTTTTGACCCAGGGTCATCGTCGAGGCATTGAACTATATCAGGCGGGAGAAATTGCCCTGCTATCTTCAGGTGCAGAGTTTATTGACAGTATTGTTAACAACGCACCTACCGTAGCGGAAGTTTCCGCGATCGCACCACAAATTACTGGCGTTACAGATAAAAAGAGCGTCGCGGTGATGAATCTCGTACTTCCTCGTGACAGCGAAAAATCTGAACAGGCTTTAGATTATGCCCTGTATGTAACCAATACGAAAAATCAGCTTGCTTTTTCCAGGAGTTCAAATGTTCTACCTTCCACTACTGAGGCAGTTGAGCAATATATTAAAGACATAGAAAAACAGCCCCAGAGTCTATCAGAGCAGGCAAAAAAAGTTAGTGCAGGTCAGCTAGAAGATGCAGAAATTTTGATACCTGTAGAAAAAAATATACACGTTTTGCAAAAAGCAATTTACGAAAATCTTCAGGCAGCTATGTTAAACGAGAAAACTGTTGAGCAAGCAGTTCAAGACGCTGCTGATCAATGGAATAATCTGTCTAAATGATGGAAATAGGTAGATCGAAACAGGGAGTTGTGCAAGGTATCAGACAAGCAGCAAAGATTTTGATCATGGATGGTTGTGTAGCTGAGCGATCGCAATTAGGAACAGCATTAATTTGATATTTCCAGTCAAGCTCAATGTCAGAGCTTAAAACAAAAAAGCGTTTAAATTATGAATAATTTCTGCCTCGCCACTTGGTCGGCTTTTTGGCAGAAGAAAGCATTATTCTTAGTACGGCAAGCTGATCTGCCAGAGGAGATAGCCAGAAGAAAAATGATGAGCCACTGTAGGAAGGCGCGATCGCCAGTAACATGCCGCAACGTAGTAGCCACAAAAAGGCATTTAAGCTGAATAATATAAAGACAATCGGGTAATTATTGCCTGAATAGAACAAATAGCTACTGAGAAATAACAGAGGTAACGGCAAAGCCTGAACACAAATTAAGAAAAGAACGTCTCCCCACACTTGAGCTGGATCGGCGGCATCTTTAAGATCCAGCGATCGCCCCCATTCGTCCCAGGTTTCTTTTGCTCCCTCATACATCCTGACTTTAATTACCTTGGAGCCATCAAAAAAACCGACTTTATAGCCAGCTGCGGCAATATTTCGAGCAAGGGTAACATCGTCGCAGAACGAACTGGCGGCTGAAGTATAACCATCGAGCTGTTTTAATACGCCAAGACGGCACAAAAAGCATTGTCCATTTGCCATAACTCGACTAGAGTTAACCGCATCTACCCCCGCTGAGTCAAAGCGAAATAGCAATGTCATCAATAGAGCAGGCTGTAGGCACCATTCTCCAGGGTATTGCAGAATAAACTGGGGTGCGAGGGACACCATATCATAGCCTTCTGCTTCCGCTATCTTAACCAAGCTGGCAATTAATCCAGGTTGAGGTTCGGTATCAGCATCAATACCCAAAAACCATTCGCTACGGGGAGACATCTGTAAATAGCCCGTATGCAAAGCCCAAGGACGACCAACCCAGCCAGAAGGTAAAGGATCGTCGGCGATTAGATGTAATCGAGGATCACTTTCTGCCGCTGCCGCAACTATTGCTTGTGTGCCATCCTGGGAATTACTATCGACTATAATTGCCTCTCTTAACTCATAAGTTTGGCAGCTCAAACCTACCAAACAAGGGCTAATCCTGGCTGCCTCGTTTAGAGTAGGTACAACAACACTGACTTTACCCAATAGATTGGGTTCTGCTGACTGAGGTAATAAAGGCGATCGCCGACTCGCCCCTTTGAGCAAGCGAGAGAGTAAAATTGCTGTAGCTACTACCTGAGCAATTAAGATGCCAAAGATAGAGCCGTAGAAAAGCAGAGAATTCACAGATAATTACTGGTTGCTAATTGCTAACTGTTCGCGAAGGCTTTCATTGTTAGTTGCCAGCCAGTACAAAAACATCAGCGGCACAATACCAAGGACAACACCCAACAGTACAGGAATATAGAAACCTGCTGCCAAACTTAGCACCATGGCAAAAACAAAGTTAGCCAGGTAGATAGCTAAAGGCAGCTTTAAATCATAATTAGGAATTGAGAACTGCTTAATTTTCCAAAATAACGTCGCTACTGTCATAAAGACTATTCCTGTCCCCATCCAGCCCGCAAAATTTTGATAAGGCATCCCAAAAAATGCTCCTGGCTGATCCCAAATCCAAAATGGTACTGGTGCCTGACTCATAGCTGGATCTAGCACAAAGTCCCACGAGGTCAAACAAAGTGAGCCACAAATAATTGCCCCCAGTTCACGCAACCAGTTGCTAATCTCAAGTTTTTTCAACCCAGCTAAAGCGATAATGTAGGCGCTAAAACCGAGATAAAACCAGGACAGAGGAATAGTAAAAGGTACCAAGCCAGCAATTTTATAGCCCAAGCCACTAAGGTAGCGATATTCTCCAAAAGGAAATCCCGTACTCGTACCAAGTAATTCGCTACACAAAGAAATAGCGATCGCTGGAATCATAAAGCTCAGCCAGTGCCAAACTCCCAAGGTACGGTAAGCGTAAAGAGCAACTGCTGCTGTTGCCAGAACCATATAGACGACGCCGCCCCCTGCCATTGACCAACCAAAAATCTGAGAACCCCAAGGAAACTCAGCTAACTTTGCCTGAAACTCAATGTTGGGTAATACAAGGGCAATTCCCGCCAAGCCAAACGCCATTGCTAAGACGTGACCGATTAATAAATAATTCTCTGTTGTCGATGCTCGCTTCATAAACTAACTACTGTAAACACTTATTGTATAAAAATTAGACTCCTAAATCAGTTTACAAATATTCATCAGAAAATGTGTGACAAACTGAGGAATTAACCTTTAATACAGGTTGTCATGTCTTGGACGAGCAGAAACAGGAGTGTAACGCCAGACATACAAAACCTTTAGCAGTATGACTACCTAGTTTTCCAATTGTTCTTGCAGATAAGTTTGCACTAAACTATCCAGTCTGTCTTCAGGACAACATTCAATCAAAGCTTCAAACGCTTCATATAGCTTGGCTGCGCTGTCGCCTAAAATTGGCGTAATGCCCCAAACATCCTCTACCCAGTCTTTTGGCTTTTGATCATCAAAGATCATCCGTTCCAATAATTGTTTTGCTTCAGTTTTAGAAAGAGCCATCGTTACAACAAGCTAGATTTACAATCTTTCATTATTAGGCATCAACCGTTGATAAGCTGAAGACAAAATGTTTTTACTATATTCTGGAAATGCTTGATACTTTTAGCTGGTCAAATTCCTGGGCGATCGCCTTAATTATCAATACAGCCCTATTAATCTTTGCCTTTATCAGTCCCAAAAAGCTGTTGACTCCTTTTGGCATACTCAATGGCGCGGCATTAGGAGTATTAGTCTGGGGTATTTTAGGTTGGCGTGGCTATCTAATTGTGATGTTGTTTTTCCTTCTCGGTTCAGGATTAACCTTTGTCGGTATCGAGCAAAAAGAAGCAGAAGGTATTGCCGAAGAGCGTTCGGGAATGCGCGGCGCGGGAAATGTCTGGGGTTCAGCACTAGCTGCATCAATCTGTGCGCTCGCTACTTTATTTAGTCCCACACCTTATAAATATTTATTTGTGCTGGGTTATGTCGCGAGTTTCTGTACCAAGCTGTCCGATACTACGGCAAGCGAAGTTGGCAAAGCCTATGGCAAAACGACTTATTTAATTACTAATTTAAAACCCGTTCCCAGAGGTACAGAAGGTGCGGTAAGTCTAGAAGGTACTTTGGCTGGGGCGTTTGCTTCTATAGTCCTAGCGGCGATCGCCTGGATTATCGGTCTGATTAGTCCGATTGGTATTATCTGGTGTGTAGTTGCTGCTTTTATTGCTACTACTATCGAAAGTCTGATCGGCGCAACTCTGGAGTCTCGCTTTACTTGGTTGACTAACGATTTAGTTAATTTTATTAATACTGTGATCGGTGCGATGGCAGCTATCTGTATTGCCTGGATTGTTGTCTAGCTATTCAATTGGTCAACCTCAGGAAAGAAACAATCTCGCATCATTGCCTCACCCAAGATCTTTTTATACTTTCCTGAACCAACAACAACCGAACCAAAACGTTCGAGATGGGGATTTTGCAGTTGAGCATCAAATACTATATATTGCCTTTGCCTTAGATGCTCGACCAGTTTAACCATCGCCACTTTAGAACCTTCAGTGATGCGATAGAACATCGATTCGCCAATAAACGCACCACGAATCGCAATCCCCAGTATCCCCCCTGCCAATTCATCTCCCTGCCAAGTTTCAAAGCTATGGGCCCAACCAGCCTGGTGTAGCGCCATGTATATCTCCATCAGTTCCTCAGATATCCAGGTACTATCGCGATCAGCACACCCTTCGCATACTGATTGAAAATCACGGTCAATTGCTATAGAGAAGCGATTTTGATTCAACACCCGCTGCAAGGATCTGGGGTATCGAAAGCGATCATCCAAAGGAATAAGAGTGCGCTGACGACTGGAATACCAGTCTAATTTGTTGTCATCTTCCGCCATTAAGAAATAACCCTGACTATATCCCTCTACAATTGAAGAAATATCAATGTTCATACTTTTACTATTATCTATTTCTAAATAGAGATGCTTAAATTTAAAAATACATGTATCTATTTACTAGTAGCTTATAGCCCATATCTAATTCCTCCAAGCCTGCAATTTAACCAAAACTAACTGCTATGAATGACTCTGCCGAACCAATCGCGCCCATAACTTTACCAAACGTAGAATATCCTGAGAAAGAGGAACAATGGCTCAAGCAGTCTTTACACAAATGGTTAGATGAAGAGTTTTTACCTGAACTAATCAACGGCAAAATAGCCGAAAGAGCAGCCAAAATATTTGTTCGTCAGCGTTTAGAAGGAGAAAACGATCTCGGTTCGTTAGTCATTGCTATTATTGCGGAAATGCGAGCTTTTGATTTCAGCCGTAGTTTTTATAGTGAATTTGCCGTTGCCAATGCCGTAAGTGATTTGATTTTGGATAGCCTGGGTATTGACCGCTGCTGTGGTGCATAAGTTTCTTTGACCTATTATGAAAGATGAGTAAATTCTCTTGGGTAAATAATTGGAAAAATCGTGCGTCAGAAAATATCGATGATGCCACCAGGCGTTTAAAAAAGCTGTTTCCTTCTAATGATGTTGCTAAAAAAGCAGCTGGTTTATTCAATGTTAGCGATGAACAGGTAGCAGAGATACTTGTCTCCGTTAGGAAAAAGTTACCGACAACAGAAGCTTTACTAATTGGCAAACCGCAAGCGGGCAAAAGTTCGATTGTTCGCGGCTTGACTGGGGTATCAGCCGAAATTGTCGGTCAAGGTTTTCGTCCCCATACTCAAAACACGGAAAGATATGCCTATCCATCTGAAGATCTGCCTCTACTAATATTTACCGATACGGTCGGTTTGGGAGACATAGATCAAAACACTCAAGATATAGTTAGTGAACTTGAGTCGGAATTGGAACAAAAAAAACAGCGCGCCAGAATTTTAATTCTGACTGTGAAAATTAGCGATTTTGCTACAGACACTTTGCGGCAGATTGCCAAACAGCTTCGTCAAAGCTATCCCAACATACCCTGCTTACTAGCAGTGACCTGCCTGCACGAAGTTTATCCCGCTGACGTAGTTGAACATCCTCCATACCCCCCTGCTGATGCAGAAATAGAGCGAGCATTTGCAACTCTGGGTCAAGATTTCAAAGATATTTGTGATCGCTCTGTCTTAATTGACTTTACTTTAGAAGAAGACGGATTTGATCCAACATTTTATGGATTATCGGCACTTACTGACGTTTTAGCAGAATTACTGCCCGAAGCAGAATCAAATACCATCTATCAATTATTAGATAACAATGTCGGTGATGAGCTCGGCAACCTTTACCGAGATACTGCCCGCCGCTATTTAGTAGCTTTTTCGACTATGGCAGCAACTTTGGCGGCTGTCCCATTACCTTTCGCGACTATGCCCGTACTCACTGCACTGCAAATATCTTTAGTAGGATTGTTAGGTAAACTCTATGGGCAAACCTTATCTCCATCTCAGGCAGGGGGAATTGCCAGTGCGATCGCTGGTGGTTTTTTTGCTCAGGCGATCGGTCGGGAACTAATTAAATTTATTCCTGGCTTCGGCAGCGTTATTGCTGCTTCTTGGGCAGCAGCTTATACTTGGTCTCTTGGCGAGGGCGCTTGTGTCTACTTTGGAGACTTGATGGGCGGCAAAAAACCAGACCCGAAAAAAATTCAATCGGTCATGAAGGAGTCTTTTGCGATCGCCAAAGAGCAATTCAAGAATGTTCAGCAGTAACAATTTGCAAGTTTTTTTATCTCTCCAAAGGTATACTCAGAGACAGTTTTGGCGCAAATAGAGAGCAGACTTCCAAAATTCTTTTGAGAAAGGGGTTGACATCTTCTTTCATTATCCCTATATTGGTAAATGCGCGGTTGAGAGAGGCAACTCCTTCAGCAGCGGACAGAACCTAGACAATACAATAGTTTGACGGTTTTTAAAACACAAAGCTTTTTGGATAAAAAG
>JBCBWB010000163.1:0-10781 GCA_039817275.1 Cyanobacteria bacterium J06648_1
GCTAAAATCATCGGCGTATTTGACCTCATAGTTGCCATACTGTTTACCTGGCATACTGCCCAGCATTCCCCGCAGACGCTCCATTAGTTCGGTTGCTCGTCCTTTATCTACTTCCTCGTAGTCATGACGGGAATAGTAGTTACGTCCATAGGTTTGCCAGTGGTCTTGGACAATTGCCTCGACGGATTCGCCTTTAACTGCCAGGATGTTGAGCCAGAACAATACTGCCCAGAGTCCATCTTTCTCACGGACATGATTCGATCCTGTACCAAAGCTTTCCTCACCACAGAGAGTCGCCTTATCTGCATCGAGCAAGTTACCAAAGAATTTCCAGCCTGTCGGAGTTTCGTAACAGGAAATTCCTAGTTTCTCTGCCACTCGATCGACTGCTTCGCTAGTCGGCATACTGCGAGCAACTCCCGATAGACCATCTTTGTAGCCTGGAACTAAAGTCGCGTTGGCGGTTAATACCGCTAGACTATCGCTGGGAGTAACAAAAAAGTTGTTGCCCAACACCATATTGCGATCGCCATCACCATCGGAAGCTGCACCAAAATCGGGAGCATCATTAGCAAACATGATATCTACCAAATCGTGGGCATAAACTAAATTAGGATCGGGATGTCCGCCGCCAAAATCTTCTAGGGGTTCACCATTTAACACGGCTCCTGCTGCCCCTAAACGCTTTTCAAATATATCTTTAGCATAAGGTCCTGTTACCGCATGCATGGAATCAACGCAGAGCTGAAAATCGTTTTTAATCAGTTGACGAATCTGATCGAAGTCAAACAAAGACTCCATTAGACGAGCATAGGGTTCGACAGGGTCGATCACTTCCACGCTCATTTCTCCCAGGCGCGTCAACGTCAGTTTGTCGAGGTTAATATCGTCTGCTTCGAGAATTCTGTAGCTGTCAATAACCTTAGAGCGATCGAAAATTGCCTCGGTAACTTTTTCTGGTGCGGGACCGCCGCTAGTAATGTTGTACTTAATGCCAAAATCTCCTTTAGGACCCCCAGGGTTGTGACTAGCAGAGAGGATGATTCCCCCGTAGGCTTTGTATTGGCGAATGATTGCCGAGGCGGCAGGAGTAGACATAATACCTGCTTTTCCCACCAAGATGCGCCCGATACCGTTAGCAGCCGCCATTTTCATAATGATCTGGATTGCCGTGCGGTTGTAGTAACGTCCATCGCCGCCCAAAACAATCGTCTGACCTTCGCATCCATCCAGAGAGTCAAAGATCGACTGGACAAAATTTTCCAGATAGTGAGGCTGTTGAAAAACTGTGACTGACTTCCGTAAACCCGATGTTCCTGGCTTTTGATCTGTAAAAGGAGTGGTCGAAACAGTACGTATGTTCATAAATATTTTTTAAAAGTAGAGCTGGGGATTCAGTTGGCTTAATTTATATATTCCTCTGGCATAACCTTCATGGGCTACAGGCATGCATACTGCTTTGGTTGAACAGCAAACATAAGGAAAATATAAAGTTAATTTTACAGGTCGATAGGATTTCTCAGGTTATCAACTGCTACTAAAGTTCTTAACCTCTGTTGTTAGGGCGTATTATTCAGGCGATCGCAACTTTCATTTACCACTGGTTGCCATCCGCCATCTTCACCTGGTACAAAATAGGTGGCGATAAAGCGATCGGGACTATCCTTGACAATTTCTTCTTTGAGGGGGCTAGATCTGCCATTCATCACGATCGCTCCCTGCCAAGTTAATTTATCCTCTTGCCAATCATCTGCCAACAGGCTATAGGAATTACCGTTCCCCACTACAACCGAACGAACCAATTTTTGCTGTGCCGCATCATAGCCCAGAAACTCCTGGGAGTTTATCGGTTGCCCGTTATCAGGAACAAGATCCTGTTGTGCATTACCCAAGTACCAAAAGTTATTTAAACCCTGCTCAACTTTCCAGGTGAATTTAGCTGAAGGATCGTCACTATCGGCTGGCTGCGAACAGCTCCATACCCCTTTAAAATATTCTAAACGTTCTAGTTCTGCTGGAGGCGCTGATTCTGCTTGCGCCGAGGTTTGAGAAGATGTTGTCCCGGCTGTGGCGAAGCTAACTATCGGTAATATTGCTAACCACTTGAGCTTCCCGTACCACCATCTAGCCATTATTTTCTCCCGACAGAACAATTGTCACATCCTATCACTACAGGGGAGTCAGGCTTAGTTGTTAATTTGAAGTAATTGAAATTTAATCTAGTTGTTGGCGACCATTTTGAATAATTTGCAGCATTTGCTGGAGTCTTTCTTCAATATCGCCTAAAACATTGTCGGCATACTCATCTGCACCCGTTTGTATCGCCTCGCATTCGGCGATCGCATTTTGCCGCAGTTGATTAACCTGAGTCAGAGTTGTCTGTTTGAGGCGATCACATTCTTGTTCTGTTTTCAGTCTGACCTTAGCACCGTCTAATTCTGCCTGACGCAGGATAGTAGAATCACGTAAGATCTTTTCTGCCTGTTCTTTTGCCCCTCTCACCACGGAAGCGGCATAGTTTTCTGCTTCGGTAATAATCTGCTGTTTACGATTGGCAATCTCCACTGCGGTAGCCAAGTCTGCGGGTAGATTTTCCCTAATTTGATTTAGCTGATGGAGAAATACAACTCGATCTATAATTACCAATTCTGTTAGCGGAACATGGGTACTATCAACAATTAATTCTTCTAAATTATCCAGTCCAATTTCAATGTTAAAACCGAGCTGCGACTCTGAGAAAATAGCCTCAGGAATGTCCAAAGGGACTGCTGGAGACTGAATATAGTGATTAGAAGACATTAATAGTAGGTAAAAAACAAGAACAATTGAGTTTATTTCTAACTCAATCTAGCCGTAATTGCCAACCTGTTTTTTACTTTTGTATCTCGTTTATTTTAATAGCTTAATATAAGCTTATGTATCTTTTTTTTGATACTTCTGATACATATCTTGGGCAATATTATCTGAAACTAAATGATCGATTGCTCCGCCAAATTGAGCGATTTCTTTGACAATACTGCTGCTTAAAAAGCTATATTCTTTAGTGGTTGCTAAGAAGACGGTTTCAATTTCCTGATTTAATGTTTTGTTGGTATGTGCCATCTGTAATTCTTTTTCAAAATCAGATAGTACCCTCAAGCCTCGTAGCAGCACTCCCGCGTTACATAATTTGGCATAGTCTACTGTAAGACCAACAAAGCTATCTACCTCTACGTTATGAATATGCTGAGTACATTTAGTGATTTGCTCTATTCTTTTCTCTACTGTAAATAGCGGTTTTTTACTAGGGTTAGAAAGCACCGCGACAATAACTTTGTCGAACAGTTTAGCCCCTCTACTTACAATTTCGATATGACCAAAGGTAATTGGATCAAAGCTGCCAGGATAAATAGCAATCATAATTGTCAACCTTTAACTATCAGCTAGATTCAAACTTCTACGGGAATTTCGTCGTATTCTGGCGCGAGTTCGAGGAGCAAGAATAAGGTCTTGATAAAGCTCGCAATCGGTACAGCTAATATCAAACCCAAAAATCCTCCTAGCTGCGCGCCAACTAAAAGTGAAACCAATACCAGAACGGGATTTAAACCTGTAAATTCGCCCAAAAGACGGGGGGCAATAACGCTCTCGACTATTTGCTCAATGACAAAAGCGATCGCCAGAACTTTCAAACCCAACCAGAAGCTTTTTAGCGCCATGATAAAGCTAACGAGACTAATGCTTAAAGCCGCGCCAAAGGGAAATAGCGCCATCAAGCCAACTACCAAACCAAACAATAAAGCAAAGGGAATCTGAATAATGAGAAAAGCGATCGTGATCGACACTCCCATCACCGAGGCTACAGTTATCTGTCCGATAAAGTAATTATTAAAAGTGCGCTTGAGTGAATCGCGGACATCAATCCGAGGATTATCGGGAAAAAGAGTAAAGATTCCTTCCCATAATTCACTACCGTGGAGCAACATGTAAAACGTCAGGACAATAGTAAGTAACAGGTCTAGTAAGCTACCGACTACCGAAAAGAAACTGCCCAAAATCTGACCGCTCAAATCCTGTAGCTGAGACGAAACCCGACTCAAGGAATCAGCCACCAAGCTGCTAATGCTGACGGGAAAGTTACGCTCATCTGCCCAAGCTTCAAAGACTTTTGCCTGTTCGCTACCAGAAGCAACATAGCTAGGGAGACGCTCTAGCAAGGCATTGAGCTGATCTAGCAAAATCGGAATCAGCGTCACGCCAATGATTGCCAGCAACAAAATTCCGATCAGCAGAACTATGAGAATGGCGACCGCTCTGGGGATATTACGCTCCTCAATAAAACGAACGGGATAGTCCAAGATAAAGGACAAAAGAGTAGCGGTGACAAAGATAGTAATTAAAGATTCAAAGTATTCAAATGCCAAGATTATCAGCCAGCCATTTAATACCAGTAGAGGAACAACTAGCCCGATAGTCAACCATTTCGGCAACTTAGAAATTCTGTCGATCATGTTTTTGGTATGAATAGCAAGATTAAATATATCAATTTATCTCAAATAAATCATAATGCATGTCTTTTATTCTAGGTAAAATACGTTTGAAACCTTGATGTATCAAGAACTAGGGGGAGCTGAGCCTTTATCGATTCGAACATTTTAATCTGAGCATCTGCTTTCATTGATGTGACAAAACAAAACGTTTTTTTTAAGCTGATTATTCTCAAATACATTTGTGCATCTGGCTTGGGTGATATTTTTATCTAAAATTAATCCTGATTTAACTTTTAAAAATAGACAGACTCGGCTATACAGTATGTAGTATTCACCTACACACGAATTAAGTAATGGCTGATATATTTGGTACAAATAGTTCAAATCGTCTATTTGGTACGGATGGGGATGACAACATCCAGGCTTTAGGCGGCAACGATACAATTATCGGTTCGGCAGGGAATGACACTCTTGATGGAGGAGACGGTTTTGATACGGTAGACTTTAGTGAATTTGGCTCTCCTGTAACTGTCCTGACTGGAGGTGCCTTTAATACTGGTAGTCAAGGTTTTATAGTCCAGGCGGAGAGAATTATTGGGGCGACAAGTCAGCCTAACACTCTCGATGCCACAGATGTACAGGGAAATATTGCCTTCGATATCAATTTGGGTCGAAGAAGTTTAAGCATCATTAACGCACCACCAGAAATTGGACCTTTGAATTTTGAGGTCAGAAACTTTGTTAACGTCAATGGTTCACCTAATGCCGATTCGGTCATTGGCAGCAACGCGAATAATAATATCAATGGTAATGCTGGTGACGACTTTCTTAATGGTCGCAGCGGTAACGACCAGCTCTTTGGTAATGACGGCAACGATACCATATTAGGCGGTAATGACAACGATCTGTTAAGCGGTGATTTAGGTGACGATTCACTGAACGGTGGTAGCGGTAACGATCAAATATTTAGTGGTGATGGCAACGATACCCTGCTTGGCGGTAATGATAATGACCAATTATTTAGTGGTGATGGCAACGATTTTTTGAATGGTGGTAGCAGTAGCGACGAATTGTTTGGTGGCAACGATAACGATACTCTAATTGGGGGCAATGGTCGCGATACCCTCAATGGAGAAGCAGGAAATGACGTGCTGACAGGGGGCGCTAGTTCCGATGTCTTTGTCCTGGCGGCAGGAGAGGGAACAGATACCATTACCGATTTTGGTCGCGGTAACGACAGTATCTCATTAGCGGGAGGAATTAGCTTTAACGATCTTTCCTTTGTTGGAAACGACATTGTTCTCGGGTCAGAAACTCTGGCAACCTTAGATGGATTCGATGCGGTAACTCTGACCGAAGGAGATTTTGTCTAACTGTCGTTTTGCTTCTTAAGCTGAGTAAGTTTTTGTTCTTCTTAACTTTATTATAGACAGAAATCCACAGTAGGTCTTGATTGCTCTACTGTGGACTGCGATCGCCTCGATTTGTTGCTATTGTGATGCGAGATCTAATATTGCAACTTCATCTGTCTGACTTTTTTGGCGTTGAAGAACATTAATGGTCTCAGGAGTAGCTTGAATAAAATCAACACAGACTGTAATTCATTAGGAGTATTGCGTCTTTCCCACTGACCAGGACGACAGTAGAGCATTTCTACCAGCTCGCGATGCTGTTCGAGACTCACATCTTGGAACTTAATAATGGCGCTCAATCTACCGTTTTTATTCTGGCTGCGGGTTATTTTTCCCGATAGAATTAAGACTTCGGGGATTAATTCCACCGTGAGGCTTGTGGGTAAATTAGCTTCAGGTTCTAAGAGAACTTCTACCCCTTCTTCCGAGATTTTTGTGGTCACGCCTTGATGTACTTGGCGATCGCCATAAAGATTAATTGCTTTTTTATGGTCGTACCATTCAAAAAAGCTCAGCTTGGGCAGATCCAGTAGAGTCATCATGGCGGCGGAGATTGTAACTAGGTTATATGCACCCCAGAACAAACCCAGGTTAAATCCAGATGTCTGAAAACTAATCAAGCTCATGCCGAAACCAAAGATAGTAGCTGCCAAGAGAATAGTCATGGGCAAGGCTAGCGACCAGTTATAGTTGAATTTATCTCTGGCTAATCCTTTGGGGGTTACTTTAAATCCTTTCCCAAAGGGACTAAACAGTACTTTGACCACGGTAATGGAAACGGGAATTGCCTGGATGATGGAATAAACATCAGAAAGCAAAATTGAGCGCGATCGCTTATTGAGCCAGGAAAACATGGTCAATAAGATGACGTAGTAGGGTAGAAAGATGTAGGCGATTTCGGGAAGAGTAGTCAGCACGGGACTCAACTGCCCAAATACACAAATAATTGGCACAAAGAGGAAAAATACCCGTGGCAGACAGGTAAACCAGTGAACCAGACCTTCCAAATGTCCTAATCTCTGCCAAAGACTCAAGCCAGAAATAGTCAGTGGATTAGATTTAATAAAGAATGCCTGGAGAGTTCCTCTAACCCAGCGCAAACGCTGATCGATATGAGCGCCAATGCTTTCGGCAGCCAAACCTGCACTAAGCTTTTCGTCTAGGTAGGCTAGTTCGTAACCTCTGGCGGAAAGGCGAATACCAGTAAAATAGTCTTCACTAATTGAATCAGTGGAGAAGTAACCAATATCCCGCAGAGCCTCGCGGCGGACGACAAAGGATGTTCCTGCACAGACGACGCTGCCCGCACCGTCTTTAATCGGCTGAAGATAGCGATAGAAAACTTCTTCTTCTGAGGTTAAAATTCTTTCTAAGCCCAAGTTACGGGCGATCGGATCGGAATTGTAAAAGCTTTGGGGAGTCTGGACTAAGCCAATTTTTTCATTGCGGAAGAAACCCACAGTACGCTCTAAAAAGTTAGTCGTCGGCACAAAGTCCGCATCAAAGACCACCACCAGCTCACCATGAGTCTGGCGCAGAGCATTATTTAAATTACCTGCCTTGGCATGAGAATTATCGGAGCGAGCAATGTAGTGACAGCCCAACTCTTGAGCAAGCAGCTTAATACTCTGTCTTTTTGTATCGTCGAGGACATAAATCTGCTTTTGATCGTAATTAATTGCCTGACATCCCATAATAGTGCGCTTGACGATAAAGTCAGGCTCATTGTAGGTAGGAATCAGAATATCAACGGTAGGGTTAAAACGACGCTCCCGAACTGCAATACTGCACTTCTCTGCCTGGCGATCGCGATTTTTGGCAGTAAACAACAGCAGCATTTGAAAGGCACTACCGATCATTGCCAGTAACTCCATGGCAAACAAGGAGACGCTAAAAACACCGTCAGCAGGATTAGAAAAGTTGAGGGTAGTTAGCGATCGCCAGAGAAAGTAGCGGATAAACAGAGCTAAAAAAATTGTTCCCACCAGACGCTGGGACCATACCTGGGGCTGAGGAGATAGCTTCATTATTACCTGGGCGGCAATAAATAAAACCAGGGTGGGTAAAAGGAGATAATAGTTACTGTCTAACTGAGGCGGCATCAACCATTGAGGCGGATTGGACTGAATCAAATGTAGCTGGATAAATAATGCTGTAACTTGACTATTGCCCAATGACCACGAAATGGCGATCGCGCTCACAAAACCCAACATCGATAAAATCAGTAAGGTCGGAGTTTGGACAGGCAGCCTGCGCCTCACCCTCGGGGCATCATAGCGCTCTCTTCTACTTCCTGATACTGGCTTAATAGTTTGCATTAATTTGGTTAAGATTATCCTGCCGTTTCAAGTAGGGCTAGCTTAACAAAAGATATGTAAATTTCTCGTTAACACTAAGTTTGAAACAGAAGATTTATGGTAGGCTTTCCAAAAAAAATCCCCCCTCAAGATTCTGCTTTTGAGGAGTCAAGATATAGGCAGATGGGAGCGACTCATTCTATTGGTTTAAGGCAACAATTATTGCCCATAGGAAATGGGTCTAGTTAAAAGCGATCGCGTGATTGGGTAAAGAGATCGCCAACTACTAGCTACCTAGCCGAAATAAAAATGCCAGTATAAAAAACAACGGCTATACCTGGTGAATATGGCGCAGAAAACCAGGTTTATTTGCCGTACCATAGAAATAATAAATGTCAAGCAAAAACGCTATCTTCGCCAGAGTTTACTGTTGGTTAAGAGACCAATCATAGTCTAGGTATCTAACTTTATAATCCTCTTGTTTGAGAAAGGTTTGCTCAGCCGAATCTAGGAAAGGACTAAACTGATTTAAAACAGCTCTTTGCTTTCCATTCCCTTTAAATTCGTCTTTTACACCGTAGGTTGGCTCGTAATCTTGACCATACCACTTAAAAATAGAAGATAGATAGACTTGCTGATCTTCGCGCTCTATACTAAGTCCATGAGGGCTAGAAGCAAACTTGGCAGTTTGATCGCTCAATTGAGCATCTAATGTTGCTGCTAAATAGGGTTCATTACGCAGTGGCGGACAGCTAATTGCCGCGCAGACGAGGGCAACGTGAACCCTTGGTTCATTAAAATCCTGGCGCAGAATATCATGCTCGATGTTGTCTAGGGTCATTTCTTGTCCCGCGACAGCAAACTTGCGTCGTTTCCAAACTCCTGGGATATCTCTGATACTTTCAGGCAGCGGATCGCGATCAATGATGGACTGGAGAGTCAAAGAATTGTAGGCATTGGTCAAAAAAGCAATTTGTTCGGCTTCTGTCCAGCTGGCATAGGTTTCAGGGGTAACTGCACCCAAGGATAAATTAAAGCGATCTAACTGTTCTCTATTTACCTGTAACCCCGCGTAGTCTACCAATCCTTGATCATCAACGTAAGTCTGCAACACCTCCGCATAATCTTGATAGTCAAAAGGCTGATTATTAGCGGCAGCTATAATTTCTGGCGATATCTGGGTTGAATCAAGTACTGGGGTAGCAGACTGAGTCGAATTGGTTAAATTGGCGCAGCTGGCGATCGCACTGACGCTGACTAGCGCAGCAACCAGGAATAAAGATTTTTTCATCATCATCGTCGATTAATAATATTCAATAAAGCGGTTTTATCAATTTAGGTTCAATCTAAGTTTTATTGCTCTCCCTCAAAACCTACTACTATTACAAACGCCCAAGATGAATATTGGTTGAGAAACAGCTTAGTTGCTCATTTGCTAATCGTTAACTACTCATTATTAGCGATCGACTGATTATTCTGCCAGTCGTTTATATACAACTCTAGCTGAGGAAAAAACTGCTGGAAGTCCTGTTCTAAGACCAGATAATTGATCGAGAGTTCAGCAAGAGCGGGAGTCAAGTCATAAGTACATTTGCCCCGCCGATTTAAACGCCAAGATATTCTGGCTAAAACAGCTTCAATGCCTGCGAGGGTTGCATAAGAGGCGAGCCAGTCCTCTGCGATCAGCCGCTGAATTACGCCTTGGGCATATGGAGGGAGAGTTTCTAGGCGATCCGACCAGGTAGCATAGGTAGCAGTGGTAAATTCTGTCAGGGGAATATCTGAATAGTTGTGCCAGTTCCTTGCCAGAATATAGTCATAGAAAACATCGATCAGAATACCTGCAAACCGTCGATAGTCAGAATTGATCTGACTCTTACTCTGCTTAACTAAAGGATGGCTGTCGGTATAAATATCGATCGCCTGATGACAGGCTAATCCTCTCTGTAGGGCTGGAGCTAATTCTTTTCTGGCTTCGCCCTTGACTAAATCCCCTAGCAGGTTGCCCAAAGTACCTTCAGGAGTCGGTTCGGCTAATAGTAGATGTGCTAGCCAGTTCATAGTTGATTAACCCCAAATAATTAGGAATGCATAATGGCTCATACAGCCTAACCTTGGTTTAACAGATAAAGATCAATCAAGCGAGATTAACATCAAGCGAGATTAACATAACGTACGCCTAATGTGAATTAGCTTGATAACATAAACCTCTAAAATCCATAGCCATTATAAAGTGCAAGGATATTTGTAGATGTTGTCAAACTTTGGCAGATTCGATTTTCTTGAATATTTTAAAAATTAGTTTCAAATGTCAAATCCCATCAAGCCGAAAAGTATAACTCTTTTACGGAGGGGTATGGGGAAGTCGTCACGTCCCCATCAGGGGGTTTGGGGGAAAGCTCCCCCAATATGGATCTTTGTATTTGAAGATAAATTTTGTACGACAGAAAAGGAGATTGAGTCTTTATATTTAATTCGCATCAGACGTAACGTATGAGCAAAGTTTAGTTTCCCGGTTGTCTTCTCGGACTTGACAATTTTGCTTGCCAGACACATAGCAAGGGTAACAATAATTCTAAGACCGTAAAGCCAATCGCCAGGGG
>JBCBWB010000164.1:0-10767 GCA_039817275.1 Cyanobacteria bacterium J06648_1
GCACCATAAAGATGGCAGCATGGGCAGAAGCACCAACGATTAGAAACCCTCCTATCCAAACATGATGGGTAAATAACGAGACGCTAGTAGCGTAGTCTGTTGCTAGATAAGGATAGGGAGGCATAGCATACATATGATGCGCCACCAAAATGCTTAACGAACCCATCCAGGCTAAGTTCCAGGACAGTTGGGCGTGCCAAGAGTTAGTAAATACCTCGTACATTCCCTTATGTCCCTGACCAGTAAAAGGTCCTTTATGCGCCTCTAAAACTTCTTTAAAGCTATGACCGATACCCCAGTTGGTACGGTAAAAGTGACCAGCAATGATTAACAATACTGCCACGGCTAGGTGATGGTGTGCCGTATCCGAAAGCCATAGTCCCCCCGTAACGGGATTTAAACCGCCTTTGAAAGTCAGAAAGTCGGAATAGACTGCCCAGTTAAGCGTAAAAAATGGTCGCAATCCCTCAGCAAAACTAGGATATAGCTCTGCCATCCTGCTGGCATCGATAAATTCATGGGGCAAAGGTATATCTGCGGGAGAAACACCTGCATCCAAAAGCTTGTTAATTGGTAAGGATACATGAATCTGGTGTCCTGCCCAGCCTAACGAACCCAAACCGAGCAAACCTGCTAAGTGGTGATTCATTGCCGACTCGACGTTCTGAAACCATTCCAACTTCGGTGCGCGAACGTGATAGTGAAACCAGCCCGCAAAAATCATCAAGCCAGCCATCACCAATGCGCCGATCGCCGTACAATAAAGCTGGAACTCATTGGTAAAACCAGCAGCACGCCAGAGTTGAAATAAACCAGAGGTGATCTGGATGCCGTGGAAGTCACCACCCACATCTCCATTGAGTATGTCTTGACCAAAAATCGACCAAACTACCTGGGCGCTGGGCTTAATACTCGTCGGATCATTTAACCAAGAGGTGTAGTTGGAAAACCTCGCCCCGTGGAAGTACATTCCACTCAGCCAGATAAAGACTACTGCCAAATGTCCGAAGTGAGCGGAAAAAATCTTACGGGAAATGTCTTCTAAGTCACTGGTATGACTATCAAAATCATGGGCATCGGCGTGTAAATTCCAAATCCAGGTAGTAGTTTTAGGGCCTCTGGCAAGGGTGCGATCAAAATGTCCTGGTTTTGCCCACTTCTCAAAGGAAGTAGGTACGGGATTGGTATCTACGACAACCTTTGCCTTTTGCTCCGATTCTGGAGGGCTAATTGTCATTTATATTCTCCTTCATTAATAGCTTTAAGCTTTAAGCTCTAAGCTCTAAGTTTGAGTTATCTGAAACATTGACAGTTAAAACGTAGTAAGGTGAAGAAAAATTCAACTTGTTATATCGTTCATAAAAGCTAACGACTTATGCGTAGCGGTTATCCGAAGGTGTCCTAGAAGGGATACACTTCGATATACCCTTTAGGGATCCTTTAGGAAACAGCTAGAAACAGTATTACTTTCAACTTGTCTGTTACATTGGCGACAACTTTATACTTGCGCTGACTGAACTAATTTATCGCTAATAACCTCTAGCAATTTTTCTTTGGTTAGAAGCTCGATAGTTTCGCGATCTTTGAACAACAATATTCCCGAACTAATATCAGTTTGCTCAAAGTGAGCCGTAATAAACAATACGGGGATATTACTAGTAACTGTTGAATGGCATAGTGAAGCTATGACACCATAACCGCTGACTATCGGCATCAGTAATTCACAAATAATTAAGTCGGGTACTTCAGAATAAGCTAATCTAATTGCCGCATCACTGTCTTTGGCTTCAATTACTTGAAAGTTGGCAGAATGCAAAATTGAACAGAGATAATCTCGTTTTTCATCCCGATCTTCAACTACTAAGATTTTGTTTTTTCCCTGGTCTTGCCGAAAAGACAAATACTTAGAATAATATTCTTTCTCTACAATATTTATCTGGGGAATTGAATTTTCAATTGTCTCAAACAGCTTGTCCGCATCGCTAGGACTGGAACAATCTGTATTTTTGTCTAGCTTATCTCTGGCGAAAATACAGTTAATTCCGTTGGGATGAATTAAATCTGTGTCGATTGTTTTCATAGCAAACATTCCTCGCTAAAAGGGTGAACGCTCGATTTTCGCTGCGGTTTCCGAGGCCAGGGCAAAAATCGACTTTAATTGGGTTTGATAGCGATCGCTTAATCTATTTGAGATGAGCGATTAAAAAAAAGACTGGGCTTTAGTAACTGCAATATTTAGATTGCTCTATTTAAACTTATACCAGAGGATAAGGATTAATTACAAAATGACAAGATTGTTTTTACAAAACTTTAATACTAGACCACAGCAGGTACTAATTACACCCTTGAGTCCATATCTTGAAATAGCTTCTAACATTATTTGGACATGCATATAAGCTTGGTATAAGAGACAAGATATGTATCATAAATAGAAAATAGCTTGACTTTTACAAACAGTTAATATTTGTAAAGTATTTAGGTTTTATTTGTATAATCAGATAGTAATAGAGGTAGTGTTGGCTATTTTTTTAAAAAATAATGGCTTATTTTTAGGGGTAACAACTTATTCCTTATAATAAACTCAGACGCATATTTCATGCTGCAAAGAAATGAAAATACTATTAGTTGAAGATGATGAAACTATTACTGAAACTTTAAAAAGTATTTTGCGCGATCGCAATTACATAGTCGATTGTGCTGCTGAAGGAGAATTGGGCTGGGAGTTTGTTGAAGCTTATGATTATGACTTAATCTTGCTCGATATTGTATTACCCAAGCTGAATGGTATTGAGTTTTGTAAGCGACTAAGATCGGTGGGAAATCAAACCCCCGTACTATTATTAACCGCTCAAAACTCCAGCGATAAAAAAGTCGTTGGACTCGATGCTGGTGCAGATGATTATGTCGTCAAGCCGTTTGAAATGTCAGAATTGCTAGCACGTATTCGGGTTTTGATCCGCCGTCGGAACTCTCTAGAATCCCCAATTCTCCAGTGGGATAAATTAAGTCTAAATTCTAGTAATCATGAGGTAACTTACGACAAGAAAATATTAACCCTGACCCCAAAAGAGTACCGCTTGCTAGAGTTATTCTTACGTAGTGGAGATCGCGTTTTGACCCGCGAAATTATTTTAGATCGTCTTTGGGATATTGAAGAAGCACCAAGCGAAAATACAGTTACGGCTCATATCAAAGATTTACGGCGCAGACTAAAACAAGCAGGGGCAAACGGTGATTTAATCGAGACTGTCTATGGAGTTGGCTATCGTCTCAAGCCACTTGCTACAAACATCGAGCCAACCAATCGGGAGAAGACAAAAAAAGTATTGCGCCAACGAACCAAAGCAGCCTTAGCGACAGTATGGCAGAAGTTTGCCGAGGTACACAACGAGCGAATTGCAACCTTAGAACAAGCCAATCGTGCTTGGCAAAGACATTCCCTATCAGGTGAGCTTTTACAGCAGGCAAAATGGGCTGCTCACAAACTGGCGGGAGGTCTGGGTATTTTTGGCTTTCCTGAAGGCTCTCGTTTGGCACTAGAGATGGAAGAACTCTTGAAAATCCATTCCCAGGAGGATCTGGCTACACAATTCTCCGAGCTACTAACAGCTTTAAAAAACTCTCTACAGGCAAAACGATCGCAGCCAGCTACAGCAAACCAGCATCGACCTATAATTTTAGCCGTAGATAATCGACCCGAACTAGTGCAGCAAATTACGGCTCAAATGGCTGCCGTACAGATAAAATTTAAGCTAGTCACCGAGCCAGAATCGATCGCGCCAGCCATAGCCCAAACTGAACTCAGCGCAGTTATTTGGACATTTTCTTTAGCTGACTGTACGACAGAGACGATAAACGATTTTGCTCGGATTGTTAACGATAAGTCCGCATTACCAGTCATACTGTTTACCGATAATAGCGATCGAGACGATCTACAAAAAATTGCTCTTTTAGGTCGCCATATATTATTACAGCGAGGAACACTAAACATAAAGGCGATCGAGGCGATTGTCAAAACCGTACAGCAAGTTCGTCAAAAAGTAGCAAAAGTTTTACTCGTGGATGACGATCCGCAGATACTGGATGCGGTTAGCGGCTTAGTGGATTCGACAAAAATAGATTTGACCGTATTAGACAATCCCTCAAACTTCTGGCAAATAATCTCTCAGCTAAAACCAGATTTACTGATTCTTGATGTGGCAATGCCTCATTTTACAGGAATCGAACTATGTCAACTATTGCGTAACGATCCCGATCCTCGCTGGAGAGAGTTGCCAATTTTATTTTTAACGGTTCATAACGATCTGAATACGCTGCGCCAAATCTTGAGTGCGGGGGCTGACGACTGTATCTATAAAACCCTCGCTTCTTCGGAACTAGTCCCCAAAATATTTAATTGTCTTGATCGCAGGCAGTTGTTACCAACGTTATTGGTTTGAAGTATGAATTTTAGTTATTAGTTATTGGTTATTAGTCATTGGTTATTAGTTTTCTAGGAGTAAATCTTTGGATTGTATGAATTCCCGCTCGTGTCTTGATTCAGCAACGCCCTATTATCGAGTTTAATCTGATGAATAATGAATTAAATTTTGAAAGATCGCTAGATTCTGAAGCCGCTAACCAAAAAGCTGATTCCTTGGAAATACTGCTACATGGAATGGTTGATCGCATTCGCCAATCTTTGGAGTTATCGGTAATTCTTTCTAGTACTGTAGCTGAAGTTCGAGCCTTTCTAAATACCGATCGAGTAAAAATTTATCAGTTTTCACCCGACAGCAGTGGTGAAGTAGTTGCTGAATCCGTAGATAATAACAAGCTGCCATCACTGCTGGGTCAACATTTCCCCGCCGAAGATATCCCCGTGCAGATGCGCGAACTTTATTTAAAAGAGCGTCAACGGAGCATTGTAAACCTTGCCAAGGGTCAAATTGGCATGAGTTCATCAGCCAAGAGTGAGACAGAAATTGAGTTTCGCACTATCGATCCCTGTCATGTTGAGTATTTAACGGCAATGGGTGTGCAGTCTTCGTTAGTAGTTCCCATTCTAGATAACCATCGCCTATGGGGACTTTTAGTTTCTCATCACAGTTCCCCTCGCCTCGTTACTAAAACAGAATTAGAGACAATCCAGCTAGTTGCCGATCAGACTTCAATTGCGATCGCCCAGTCTAATTTATTAGAGTCTACTCGCATTCAAGCAATGCAAGAAGCGACCATCAACCGTGTTGGCAGATCTCTACATTCTATGACCGAAATGCAGCTACAGCAGGCACTAAAGCAAACCGTTATGGCTCTGCAAGGATCGGGTGGTCGAGTCTATCTTGCTCCCCATAATTCAGACATGGTAGCGCAACTGTATGTCTCAGGCGAACAGCCCGTATTGCTAAAGGGTGCTTCTCACAAAATATCTCTCGAAGAACACCCAGACTGGAAAACATGGCTAGATAATAACCTCCAGAACACCGCAATTCAGCACTGGGCGATCGCTAATCTTGATCGCGATTCATTACCCTTCGATTTAGCTCAGGCCTTTCAACCAAGCCAAATCAAGAGTATCTTGGTGATTAAGCTCGAACATCACCAACAAAATCTGGGTTACCTAAGTATCTTCCGTCAGGGTATTGATATCGAAACAATTTGGGCAAAACGTCCCGATCGCGATGACCCGCGCAATCTGTTTCCCCGTCAATCTTTTGAGACTTGGCGCGAACTCCAACAAAACAAAGCCCGTCCCTGGACAGACAGCGAAATTGAACTAGCACAAACTTTGGGCAGTCACTTTGCGATCGCTATTTATCAATATCAGCTTTACGGACAGATTCGCACTCTCAACACATCTTTAGAACAGCGAGTCCAAGAACGTACCGTCGAGCTACAGCAAACCAATCAGAAACTAGTCCAAGAAATAAGCGATCGCCTTAAAACCAGAGCGGATTTAGAAAGACTTAGCCATCAAAACGAACTAATCTTAAATTCAGCAGGGGAAGGTATTTATGGGTTAGATCTTGACGGAATAACCACCTTTGTAAATCCTGCTGCTGCATACATCCTGGGATTCGGTGTCGATGAACTTCAAAATCAGCCGATGCATGAGATGGTTCAGCATTCTACAGCCGAGGGAATAGCTTATGACTGGCAAGAAAATCCGATCTATCAAACTATACAAACTGGCGAGGTGCATCATATTACTAATGAAATATTTTGGCGCCAAGATAACTTTAGTTTTCCTGTAGAGTATGTCTGCACGCCGATTAAAGAAAAAGAGCAAATAGTTGGTGCGGTAGTAATTTTCAAAGATATTACCGAAAGACAAATCATTGATCGCATGAAAGACGAATTTGTTTCAGTAGTCAGCCATGAATTGCGAACCCCTTTAACTTCTATTCGTAGCTCTATTAGTCTGCTTTCTAGTGGTCGGATAGATTTAGAATCTAGTAAAAGCCATCGCCTGTTAGAAATTGCCTTAAATAACTCCAATCGCCTTGTACGCTTGATTAACGACATCCTCGACCTGGAAAGAATTAAATCGGGTAAGGTAACCATGTTCAAAGAAAGTCACGATGTAATTGAAGTCATGGTGGATGCGGTAGAAATTGTCCAGAGTATTGCTGATAAATCTCAGATTCAGCTAGCTGTAAAACCATTATCAATTCAAATATATGTCGATCGCGATCGTATTATTCAAACTTTAACCAACCTGATTAGCAACGCCATCAAATTTTCACCACCCAATACGGTAGTTACCCTCAGTGCCGAGTTACAGGCAAATGAAATAGTCAAATTTCAGGTTCAAGACTGCGGTAGAGGTATCCCTCCAGAACACCTGGAAACCATTTTCGACCGCTTTCAACAGGTTGATGCCTCCGACTCACGCGATCGGGGTGGAACTGGTTTAGGACTTGCTATCTGTCGTAGTATTGTGCAACAGCATGGGGGAGAAATCTGGGCTGAGAGCATCTTAGGCGAAGGGAGTACATTTTGTTTTACTTTGCCCGTTAGTTGTTAGTTAACAGACGAAGAAGAAGGGACGAAAGACAAAAAACAAAAAACAAAAAACAAAAACAAAAAAATGACTAAAAAAGTTTTAATAGTTGACGATGATGACGATGTGCGCGAAGCCACTCAAATTTGCTTGGAAGTTACAGGTCATTGGCAAATTTTAACCGCAAGTTCGGGAAGAGAAGGGTTGATTGAGGCGATCGCCCAGCAGCCAGATCTAATTCTCTTAGACGTAATGATGCCTGGAATGGATGGCTTAGAAACTTTCCAAGAACTACAGGCAAATTCTATTACTCGTTCGATTCCCGTAATTTTACTAACGGCAAAAGCTCAACCAGCCGAATTAAGAGTCTTCACTAAGTTACAGGTAGAGGACGTTATTACCAAACCCTATGACCCTTTTAATTTGTCAGATCGGGTAGCTGAGGTTTTGGATTAGAGCTAAAATCGCTCCAACATCAAAATCAAGGTTATCTACGACACTTCATTAGTTATTCAGATTTACTGTCTAGTATTCAAAATAAAACTGTCAAAGTCTTGGCACTTTAAAATGCTAGCACCAAGAGATTTCTCTCGAATGTCAACCAAAATTCGACGTATCTTGTTGATTCACGCTGATGATGCAGTCAAAGAGATGCTGCTACTTTGTCTAGAGACGATTCCTAATTCTCAAATAATTGCGATCGATTCTGGGATCGAAGCAATTACCAAGGCAGCAGAAGTAGATTTTATTCTGCTCGATATGGACGAAGCAATGCCAGATTTGCGTTGGCAAGAAATCTTCCAAAATTTGAAACGAAATTCTCTAACCTATCCTATTCCCATAATTCTCTTAACAGCTACACCCCAATCTCAAGAGCTAATAGAGCTGCAAAAAACCGAATCAGTCAGGGCGATCGCCAAATCTTTCGATCTGCTCAACTTAGCAAATGATATATCTAACCTACTAGACGAAGTATAATTTCGCTCCAAACGAAAAAAGATTTAGCCTCTTCATAAGTTCTTCAGATTGTTTGTCTAATATGTTCGACATGGATGTCAGTTAGTTGCCATCCAGTGGGAATTTTCCAATTAATAACCCCATCGCTCCTGGCCTCGGAAACCGCAGCGATGGGGTTGTCCCTACCCTTTTAGCAAGGAAGTTACTAATTATGTTACCGCATTTATTCATTCTTGGACACTCACGATCTTGGGGTAGTCATAAGACTTAGCAGTTGGGGCTAATGGCGAGAATCTAGCTGCTCAATCTGTTAAGTAAGCAAACAAGGTTTTGGTATGAGAAATAAAGAAAAGGTAATTAAGTAATTTTTTTTTTTACCAGCGATTTAAAACTAATAAATCGAATGATTTACTCCGTAGCAATTATGACACCTACGAATCTTGTCAAAAGTTTACTTACCGATAATTTGAGCCAGGATAAGTCTTTTATTTCGAGTTTGATCGACTATATTCCAATTAAGATTTCAAAAATGTCAATTGGAAATTTTAAACAAGGCATTATTCCTGTGATCGCTCTAAAAAGAAAGCCTTGGTGGGTTGAGGTGACAACAACTTCGCCTCGCTGTCTCTATTACTTTGGACCTTTTGAAACGATTACGCAAGCTATGGTTGATCGAGATGGCTATATCGAAGATTTGGTTGAAGAAAAAGCCTGTGGAATTACCGTTGTACTAAAGCAGGATCTACCAAGCAATCTCACTGTTTTTGCCGAATCAGAACCAGCAAGTCCATAGTTTATTAGATAAGTAGAAACAGGAAACTAAAATGAATGCCTGTATCTGTTGTGATTCTAGACTATTGCGCCATTTAAATTGCGATCGAGTTTACTGGTTTTGTCCATACTGCCATCAGGAAATGCCCAGCAGACTGTTTCTAAATTGCTTAAGCAGCGATCGCGCTATTAAGCCAAAGATGATACGGAAACAGTTTAATTCAACTCAATTGACATAGTCTTTAGTCTTTAATTTTTAGTCAACAACAAACGGATTGTAGCAAGAATTGAAGATTGCCCTAGACTTTTGCTATAGAACCAGAAGCACCTTACGAAGCTTTGGTTTGTACGCTAATGACTAACAACTAACAACTAATAACTAATAACTAATAACTAATAACTAATAGCCAACAACCAACAACCAAATAAAATGACTACATTCATTCAACAACCCGAACAAATAAGTTCATGGGAACGTTTTTGTCGGTGGATTACCAGTACCGAAAACCGTATTTATATCGGTTGGTTTGGGGTTTTAATGATTCCCTTACTTGGTGTATCTATCTGCGTATTCGTGATTGCGTTTATTGGCGCACCGCCTGTCGATATCGACGGTATTCGCGAGCCTGTATCTGGCTCATTACTCTACGGCAATAATATCATCACCGCAGCCGTAGTCCCGACCTCTAATGCGATCGGTCTGCACTTTTATCCAATTTGGGAAGCTGCATCAATGGATGAGTGGCTCTATAACGGCGGTCCTTATCAGATGATTGCTTTTCACTATATCCCTGCCCTATGTTGCTATTTAGGACGAGAATGGGAACTTAGCTACCGTTTGGGTATGCGTCCTTGGATTTGCGTGGCATATAGCGCACCCCTAGCAGCAACTGTCTCTGTCTTCTTGATTTATCCGATCGGACAGGGTAGCTTTTCTGACGGCTTGCCGATGGGCATTAGCGGGACGTTTAACTTTATGTTTGTCTTCCAAGCCGAGCATAATATTTTGTTCCACCCCTTCCACATGTTAGGGGTAGCTGGTGTATTCGGTGGGTCGTTCTTCTCAGCTATGCACGGTTCTTTGGTTACATCTTCTTTAATCAAAGAAACTACTGAAAGCGAGTCTCAAAACTATGGCTACAAATTTGGTCAGGAAGAAGAAACTTATAACATAGTGGCTGCTCACGGTTACTTTGGACGCTTGATTTTCCAATATGCGAGCTTCCAAAACAGTCGCAATCTCCACTTTTTCTTAGCAGCTTGGCCCGTAGTTTGCATTTGGTTTACGGCACTGGGTATTTGCGTAATGGCGTTTAACCTTAACGGATTTAATTTCAATCAATCGATTTTAGATTCTCAAGGACGAGTCTTGCCTAGCTGGGCAGATGTAGTTAACCGTGCCAGTTTGGGGTTTGAAGTTATGCACGAACGAAATGCTCATAACTTTCCCTTAGATTTGGCTAGTGGTGAAGCAATGCCCGTGGTATTAAACGCCCCAGCAATTAACAGTTAAACCCAACTATCGCGATCGCTCCTAATCAACGGTCACGCAGCGCGAAGTTGCCCACAGCCCCGAAGTGCAGAGCGTCCTCAAGACGACTGGCTAATCTCCGATTAGCGCGCAGGGAACGTGACCTCGGAAATCGCAGCGATCGCAATTTTCATACCCTTTTAGTTAGGAGCGATCGATGTTACAGCGCAATCGCGAGGCTTACTTGGAAGCTAATCGCATCCTTAGAGCTTCGACCAGACCAGATTCTAATATCTCCACCGTTTTAGAACAGCTAGAGCAGATTAATCTCTGGGAGAGATTTTGTCGGTGGGTCACGAGTACCAACAACCGTATTTATATTGGCTGGTTTGGTGTGTTGATGATTCCCACCATGCTGACCGCCAGTATCGTTTTTATTTTGGCGATCGCTTTTGCACCGCCTGTAGATATGCAGGGATTAGGTGCGCCGATTTCTGGCTCTCTATTGGATGGAAATAATCTTATCTCCGCAGCGGTTATTCCCACTTCAGCAGCGATCGGTTTACACTTTTATCCGATTTGGGAA
>JBCBWB010000165.1:0-10714 GCA_039817275.1 Cyanobacteria bacterium J06648_1
CTTTTGTTCCCTAATAGCTTCCAGTTTATTTTGACACCCTCAATATATAATTGTGCCAAGCCCTCAATAAATATCTTCCAACTATCAAAATCTGGTTTTGCTACAGAATAAATTTTCTTCTGCTGTTGATCACTATTCTTAATTTCCAGATCGCTAATTTGCCAGATAATATCTGCCCGATCTACTGCTACCAAATCACTGCTAATAATAGACTCAATCAACTCTTTTAACTCCTGCTGCTCTACTAAAAACTCGCAAGCCAATTTAGGCTCTTGATTCAAATTAGCTTTACCCTGATATATTGTTGGGGAAGAATCTTGATTTACGTATTGAGCTAATTTAGCCTGCAAGTCGGCAACCGAGGTAACAGCCATAGCGACTCGATGAGCAAAATGCGATCGCCCGATATTAGCCGTAAGACAGACATCTGCAATTGCTAAATCGCTATGGGAATTAAAATACTCAAGATATCTACTCGCCAACTGCTCTAAAGCCCGTTTATTTCTGGCAGACACAGTAAACAAGTGCCAATCTCTCGATTGAGTTATGGATACTTTCTGCGCCAATAGATCGGCTTCCTGCACGACTATATGAGCATTAGTACCGCTAAAACCAAAAGAACTAATCCCCGCAATACGCGGCTCGGTTTGTTTCTTCCAGGCGATCGCTTTACTAGGCAGATTAAAAGGTAATTCCTGCCAATCTACTTTTCTATTCGCCTGTTTTAAATGAAGATTAGGCGGAATCAAGTTATTTTCTAAAGCCAGAACCGTTTTAATCAGACTGGCAATACCTGCGGCTGATTCCAAGTGACCAATATTGGTTTTAACCGCTCCCAGAAATAACCCTTCATTATCCTTAAACACCTGACTCAAAGCCTCAAGCTCGATCGCATCTCCTAAAGATGTCCCCGTACCGTGGGTTTCTACGTAGCTAACTCGATCGGCGGTAACTTTACTATTAACTAA
This sequence comes from Cyanobacteria bacterium J06648_1, assembly GCA_039817275.1. Classification (GTDB taxonomy): domain Bacteria; phylum Cyanobacteriota; class Cyanobacteriia; order Cyanobacteriales; family Xenococcaceae; genus Waterburya. The sequence continues at coordinate 969 of JBCBWB010000165.1, forward strand.
AGCCCGTTCAATTACTGCCTGTTGAGACAAACTGCTGGGGGTGGTAATACTGCTGGTACGTCCATCCTGATTCGTCGCCGAGCCTAACAAAACCGCTCTAATCCGATCTCGGTCGGCAATCGCCTCACTCAACCGCTTCAAAACCACTACACCGCAGCCTTCTGAACGCACAAAACCATTAGCACTCTCATCAAAAGTCTTACAGCGTCCATCAGGAGAGAGCATTTTCGCCCGAGCAAAATTAATACTAGTCTTGGGCGATATTAAACGATTAACTCCCCCTGCTAATGCTAGATTACATTCGCGATCGCGTAAACTCTTAATCGCCAGGTGAACCGCTACCAGAGATGAAGAACAGGCGGTATCTAAAGCAATACTAGTCCCCGTAAAGTTGAAAAAGTGCGAAATACGCCCCGATGCCAAACTATGAGTATTACCTGTAGTCAGATAAGCATCAATTTCAGTTTGCTTACGGCTCAATAGCCGATGCCAATAGTCCACCGCCGCAATGCCGATAAACACCCCTGTGGGGCTACCCTGAATCCGCTCAGGAGCGATCGCCGCATTCTCCAAAGCCTCCCAACTCACCTCTAGCAATAATCTTTGTTGCGGATCGATGCTAGCAGTCTCCCGTGGCGCAATCCGAAAAAAGCTCGGGTCGAATTCCTTTAAATGAGGCACAAAACCACCCCTAGTCGGACAAATATTATCTGGAGCATCTTCTAGCTCCCACCGTTCCTTCGGCGTATCAGTAATTGCGTCTCTACCCGCCTGCAATAGCTGCCAAAACTCCTCTGGATTATTTGCCCCAGGAAACCGACAGCCCATCCCCACAACGGCAATTGGCTCGTGTTTTGCCTGTTCCAGAGCATCTAACTTAGCCTGCATTTGTCTTAATGCTAGTAGTGCTTTTTTAGTGGGAGACAATTCCATTGGGTGATTACTAATTACTGACTACGTCCTCGAAGGAGGATTACTGATTATTTGCGAAGCTTCTTGAAACAATATGCTCAACGGGGGACGGGGCTAACGCCCCAGGTCTTGCGAAGCAAGAATCTGCCTCCGAAGGAGGCTGTCCCGCAACGCATTTGTTCCGCTTATCCTTTTGGACTGATTATTGATTGCAGTGTCCACCTTACAATACTGTTAGGGCATAGTAGTTTTTCCAGATCTTAGACAATACAAGCATCTGAATTAGAATAATTTGACCGCGTTGAGCAAAGTCTGTATAAAAGCGATCGCACCCACTAAATATAATTCAATAGTTCAAATATATAACCAATGACTAGGTTAAAACAATTACATCAGCAAGACTTCAATCTTTGGACTGAGAAAGTTAAAAGCAAAATTCAGCAACGCGATTTTGAAGATATGGATTGGGATAATTTACTTGATGAAATTGAGGATATGGGTAAATCCGATCGACGAGCTTTACGCAGCTATACCCAGCGATTAATCGAGCATATATTCAAATTAAAATACTGGAAAGAAGAGCGCGATCGCCATAAAAATGATTGGAAACTGGAAATAATTAATTTTCGCACTCAAATCAGCAATATTTTGGAGGATTCTCCCAGTCTCAGAAACTATCTTGATGATAATTATTTAAATTGGTATGAACAATTTTTAAGAAAATATCGTAAAAGTGATGTTTTTATTGTTCCTCAGCATAAACCTGTAGAACTAGAGAGTCTACTGAATGACAGCTACTTTGGAGAAATGTAGTTTTCAGCCAAAAAATAACTTCAGATAAAAATTATCAAGCTCGTCAATCTCATCAAGTAATTAGAGTTAATTAATCTCTAAACAGCAAAGCTTGTTTAAGAGCGATCGCATTTCTAAAGTGTAATTCGGGATTATCAATTAAAGCCTTGTCGATTACATCCGCTAAAGATTGCAGAATTGTAGCATCTCTCTCTAATTGGTATGGGTCGATTGATTAAGATCTCCGACATGGAATTAACTTTATGGGTCAAATCTCTAGGAAATGCTCCAGTAAGCATAGAGTAAAGCCTCGTCGCCATAGCCCAAACATCTACATCGGGTTGAGCATATTTAAACTCTAGCACCTGCTGTTAGATAGGTACCGTAAAGGCTACTAAAATCCCTAATCCGCAATCTGACGAATTGATATTTAGTAAGCAATGATAGAGGGAAATAGCATAGTGCTACTTATCGCTGATAATTTGCAATTAAAAATCGCCATCGGCATATAGACAGGCTTGATTTCTGCCGTCCTCTTTGGCTTGATATAGTGCTTTATCCGCTAGGGAAATGAGTAGTTCGGGACTAGATTCGGCAGTGGGGACTAGGCTATATACTCCCAAGCTAATTGTTACATAGTCGCTGATTAAAGATGTTTTATGAGCGATGCGTAGATTTTGGATGCTAACTGCCATTTTTTGGGCAATTTTGAAAGCTTCAAGTTGATCTACATTCGGCAGGATCACGCCAAATTCTTCACCACCATAGCGAGCTACTAACCCTGATGTCGGTTCGATCACACATTCCATTGCCAGTGCTACCTGCTGTAAACAGTAGTCGCCTACTGGATGACCATAAGCATCGTTGTAAAGCTTGAAATAGTCAATATCACACAGGATTAGAGTCAAAGGACTCGCGTCTTGAGCTAGCTGCTGCCATTTTTGGATCAAGTAATTATTAAATCGACGACGGTTAGCTACCTGGGTTAGAGCATCAAGCACACTGAGCTGTTCTAATTCGCGGTTAGCCTGACTTAGAGCCGCCTGAGCCTTGCGGCGATCGCCGATTTCGTTATGTAGATGAGATTCAATTAAGTCGGCATGTTCAGTAGCGTTTTCTAAGACAATTTCTAGATCGGCTTTCTCTAACCTTAGTTCAGCTACTTCAGAGCGAAGCTGTTCTATTTGGGCGATTAGCTGCTCAGAAGTTGACTGTTCATCAATAGGAGTATATAAAAGATCGGCTTCCGATGTTGATGGCTTGGCAAGATCTGCCGCAATCAGGTTTTGCAACACTTTTTGATTTAGGGGTCGAGAAAGATAGTAGCCTTGACCGTATTCACACTTTAATGCCTTAAGTTTGGCTAGCTGTTTAACAGTTTCAATGCCTTCGGCGATGGTATCCATCCCCAAATTCCGCGCTAGAGTAATAATTGCGCGAACTATGCCCAATTTATCGGGATTGTCGCCGACGCTATTGACAAAAGAGCGATCAATTTTGAGGGTATCGAAGGGGAATTGGTGCAGATAACTCAGGGAAGAATAACCCGTACCAAAGTCATCAAGAGAAAATTCAATCCCCCAAGACTTAAGCTTTTGAAGAATGGCGATCGTTTTCTGAGTGTCTTCAACCAGGGCGCTTTCCGTAATTTCTAGCTTCAGATTGTGAGGATCTAGTTGAGTCTCGGCTAAGATTTGCTTTATTTGGGCAACAAAGTTGGGTAAGGCTAGCTGTTGGCTAGAAACATTAACGCTAACTCGCCAGTCAATTAAGCCTCCAAACTGCACTTGCCAGTCATACATTTGCTGACAAGCTTCTCTCAGCACCCAAAACCCCAAGGGAATAATTAGACCCGTATCTTCGGCTAGAGGAACAAACCGATCAGGAGACATCAAACCATGTAGGGGATGCTGCCAACGAATCAATACTTCAAAACCTCTGATCTTGTTGTTGGCAAGGGCAATAATTGGCTGGTAGTGGAGGACAAATTCCGACCGCTCGATTCCATGACGCAGATCGTTTTCTAGCTGGAGTAGAGTTAAAGCCTCTCCCCGCATCGACTCTTCAAAAACCTCATAGGGTAGAACCTTCTGTAGTTTCGCGCAGGATAAAGCCAATTCTGCATCTCTTAATAGATGATCGGGCTGCTTGCAATGCTCGTCGCCGATCGCAATACCCATATTGGCATCAATAAACACTTCATATCCATCTAGATTAAAGGGTACTAAGAGTTCGCGGTAGATTCTATTTGCCACATTTGTCGCATAATTTGCCTGGGCGATGTTGCTCAGCAAAATCACAAATTCATCATTACCCATCCGTGCCATAAAATCTGGGGCGCGTAAGCAGCCCTGTAGTCGCTGGGATAGGGCAACCAGCAGGCGATCGCCAATTACTCGACCTAAGCTGCTATTGATTACTTTGAAACGATTAACATCGACAAATAGCAGCGCAAATTTATAGTTGAGGATCGCGTGACAGAATTGAATCTCCTGTTCGATATGCTGTAAGAGCAATTTGTGATTAGGCAATGCCGTGAGGCGATCAAAGTTAACGGTTTCATCGAGACATTCTGGCGACAAACCCAAAGTTTGCTGTCCATAATCGGGTCTGACTTTTGGCTCACGAATAGCTAAAGATTTGCGCTCATTAAATTCTTGTGATAGCTGGTCTAAAGGTTCCTGTTGTTGCAGGATAACAGCTACCTGTAGCTGAGATTCATCTATATTGGCAATATTTAAAGGTAAATCCTGAAGTTTATAAACCATCGGCTGAGATAGCCCATTTTTTACCCTGTCCCGCATCCAATCACCGACACGAGAAATATTGGAGCGATCGCTAAATATCTGTTCGGCAGCTTGGTTTAGCAACAGACAGTTTTGTTGCGAGTCAAAAACAATGGTTGCTTCCCGCAGATTTTCAGTGGTAAGACTGACAGTAGAGGACAAATTAGCCTGGGTTAACTGAGCTACTTTTCCCAGTTTGAATCGTATTTCGTAAAATATCTGCTCTACCATCACTATCAGTTCACCTGTTGTGCTGACCAAGTAAGAAAAATCTAAGCTTAAGTATTTATCTTAATTTAGTTATCTCTTCTTCATCAGAATAGAAGGAATAAAATGTAACTGCTGTGACTCAGATCGAGGTCAAGCCGCGACGAAAGATACAGAATAACAGCCTGTTATTTAAATTGCTTATTTCGGAATTTTTGTAACACTACTCAGTACAACCTTAGCTTTACTGTTACCTGAGACAAAAATCAGCCCAGGATGATGAATATTTTGCCGCGGATCTGGGCAAGCTGTAATTAGTGGAGATCTCAACTATTTTTCGCTCTGCCTGAACCTGTTTGTTTATGCCTACCAATAATCAATCACAGCTACCGCGATCCATGACCCTTCGTCAGCTCGGAATGTCCATTAATGCGATTATTGGCTACAGCGAAATCATTTTGAAAGAAATGGAGACTGCCAAGCAAGAAACAGCTTCTCTCCAGGAAATTGAACAAATTCGAGACTGTGGTGTCCAGCTCTTGGCTTCGCTAAATGGAATATTCTCTTCTGCTCTTAACTCTCAAACTGAGGCTCAACTAATAACTATTAGTCACACTAGATTTACCAACGAGCTAATTAAACCAACAAAATCAGCGATCGCTCGTAGTCAGAGATTACTTTGTCATTCTGCGGCAGAGACTGCTTCAAGCCTCAACCAAGCATTAACTATCCTGACGGGGACAAACTTTGACCGCGAACTACAGCAAATAAATCGCGCGGCAACCAAGCTTTTAGCCGAGATTAACGGACTGATTGAAGTTCCTGCCAGAGTCAGACTCTTGGATGATACCTCTCCCGCAAGTGGTGCTATGGAGAATTCCCCGCTGTCAACAAAGAATGTTTACACGATCTTAGTTGTTGATGACAGCAGCACCAACCGTGAGATTCTCTCAAAACAGGTAGAAGCAGAAGGTTATCGAGTCGCCACGGCAGGTAATGGCAAGCAGGCGATCATGATGATCCAGACAGGAGCTTACGATCTAATTTTGCTCGATATTATGATGCCAAAAATTAATGGCTATCAGGTTCTTCAGTGGATTCGTAATAGCAACTGGAAGCACATTCCAACCATTATGATTTCTGCTTTGGAACAAACCAACAGCGTAGTCAAGTGTATTGAAATGGGAGCAGCAGACTATCTTACCAAGCCGTTTAACTCAACCTTGCTCAAGGCTAGGCTAGGAGCTTGTTTAGAGCAAAAAAGGTTACGAGATTTAGAATCTTACTCTGCTCGACAGTTAAGTTTAGCCAACCAGAAAATCAGCCAGTTAAATAAGCGTCTGCGGGTAGAAAATACTCGTCTGAGCAGCGAATTGGAAGTGACTCAGCGACTACAGCAAATGTTATTGCCCAAAGAACAAGAATTGAGTCAAATTGAAGCGCTCGAAATTGCTGGATTTTGCGAATCCGCTGACGAAATTGGCGGAGACTACTATGATGTGTTGCGCTATCAGGGCAGGATTATTATTGGGATCGGTGATGTTTCGGGGCATGGGTTAGAAAGCGGTGTGTTAATGCTGATGGTGCAAACTGCGGTACGTACCTTAATCGAAAGCAATGAAACTGATCCTAAGCATTTGTTTGAGGTGCTCAATCGCACCATCTATAAAAATATACAGCGGTTAGACTCAGATAAAAATGTTTCCCTCTCTTTGGTTGATTATTTTGAAGGCGTGCTGCGAATTAGTGGTCAACATGAGGAAATTCTGATTATGCGACAGGAGGGCAAGATTGAGAGAATTGACACGGTGGATCTAGGTTTTCCTCTGGGGTTAGAAGAGAGCATCGCCAATTTTGTGTTTGAAACCCAAATAAAGTTTGCCTCAGGCGAAGTTGCCGTCCTCTATACCGATGGTATTACTGAGGCAGAGAATGCTGCTGGTGAACACTATGGTCTAAAGCGTCTTTGTGATGTTGTCCAACAGCATTGGCGCCAGTCTGCCCAAAATATTCGCCAGGCTGTAATCCAAAATCTGCGCTCCTATATTGGCTCAGAAAAAGTTTATGACGATATTACCCTCGTGGTTTTTAAACATAGGTGAACTTTATTTTTAAATCTCAAGTCTTTTAAATCTCAAGTCCACTTCTTGACCCAAATTCTTCGATCTAAATTTCTACTTCAACTAATTGAGTGATGATGAATACTACCAATCTGACTGTTGAACAAACAATCGGCGACTTTAAACAAGATCTGTTCCCCAGTAAAGAATATCTGATTCTGAGCTTTTCGCCAGGCTCGATTCCCCTACAGCAAAGATGGCGTAACAACTGTCTCTCCGCAGATTTTCTGGCTGATTACCTCAGTACGTTTTTTCTCAATGATAATAACTCAGAGCCAGATACAGAAAAACAAGTAGAGGTTAAAAGTGCCGTTAGCTACATTGCCAACGAGCTATTGGAGAACGCCATGAAGTACTGTGTCAAAAAGACTTCTCTACCGATTACGATCAAAATTCATCTGACGCCAAATATTATTATCATTCAGCTGACTAACTGCGCCACAGTCGAGCAAACTAAGAATTTTCAGAGTCATATCAATAACTTACTGGCGGGCGATCCGAGCGAAATGTATTTGGCACAGCTAGAAAAAAATGCGATCGCTGAGGCTGATACAGCATCTAATTTGGGTTTGCTAACTATGTTGAATGACTATGATGCCAAGCTAGGTTGGAATTTTACCTCTGTAGCCGAGCAAACCGATACCATCAGCATTACCACAATGGTACAGTTGGCAATCTAAATCAGATTTCAAACCGTAATTTCGCGGTTAGAATAGCAAAGCAGAAAACTTACTTTGTGGTTTTGCCAGCGCCAGAGTTGCCGACTCAATTCCAATATCTATTTTTTACTATTAGAACAGTTATGGAGATCAAAAGTAAGAACTACGAGGTTGTTTATGATGAAACCTCTCACAATATTATCTTTGCTGGTTCTTTGCGTCTCAACGGCAGCAGCGAATATGCGCCAATTTCTAACTTACTTAGTCAGGCTGCCGAACAAGAGCCAGAAAAAATTGTTTTAGATTTTAAACAGCTAAATTTCCTCAACAGTTCTGGCATTAGTATTTTGTCTAAATTTGTTATTGATGTCCGCAATCGTCAAAATATTCAAATGCTCGTAATTGGGGCAAAAGCAAATCCTTGGCAGGGTAAATCCCTCAAAAACCTCAAACGCCTGATGCCCTCCCTCGAACTAGAGTTAGAATAACGACCTGGGCTAATCATATAATTCTGCAAGAAACAAAAGTATTCAAAAATACCCTATAGCTAACCGACAAGCTTTTTACTGTTGCTGGGTGGTAGTTTAATGTTAGTTGCCAGACCCAGAAATGAGAGAGTTTGAATCATGATCCAGGTAAGATCTATTTCCCACCACTCTAAACCATGACGCGCTGAGTATTGAAAGGCATGATGATTGTTGTGCCAGCCTTCACCAAAAGTAAGCAGGGCAACCCACCAACAGTTAAGGGAGGTGTCATGGGATTCGTAGCTTTTATAGCCAAACTTATGAGTCGCGCTGTTGACAAACCAGGTGCAGTGAAACACTACAACTAAGCGCACAAATACGCCCCAGACAACCCAGGGTAAACCGCCGAAGTAGAATAAAACCGCAGCCAAGGCAAGCTGGATGGGAATCATACCGTATTGGCAAAACTGATAAAAGCGATCGCCAGAAATATCTTTGGTATAGCGGTCTATTTTTTCGTTAGCAGGATTTTGACACAGCATCCAACCTAGGTGACTCCAGTAAAATCCTTTGAGGGAATTGTGAGGATCGGACTCTAAGTCGGAATATTGATGATGAATTCGATGCAGTCCCACCCAGTCTATAGGACCTCCCTGACCTGCTAAAGTGCCGCAAAAAATTAGAAAATATTCGAGTAGTTGAGGAACTCGATAGCTGCGATGGGATACAAGACGGTGGAAGCCTAGAGTAATCCCCACACCTGCGGTGATGACATAGAGTATGAAGGCTACTCCTAATGCACTCCAGCTAAAGTTATGAGGAAACAGGGCAAATAGAGCTGCAAAGTGAATTATGCCCATATAGGTAATTGTTCCCCAGGCAGGAGGAATTTTTTCGGATGTCGCAATCATTGATAAAACTAAATCTCAACTCGATACAATTACTTAAAGTGCAATTTAACTCATCATCTAATAAACAGTACACAAAACGCAACAATTATAAAATTCGTCGTCCTTGGTCAATGTTTGGTAAGAAGACTGCCTCAAATTATTGATCTTGTTAATCAGACTTTTTGATCAAAATATGTCGTTAGCAAGATAGACTGCAAAAGCCTTTCTTCCTGGTCAACCTACATCATCTCAGTCAGCCGTAAAAAACATGAAAAGCGATCGCCTGCTTCTAGAAGCGGAAAATGCACTAATACCGATTTTTTCGAAAATTGACGCTCAGGTCAAGCAAAATCTCAAAAAAGTGTTGCTTGCTTACAAAGATAATCGAGTGGGAGTGCAGCATTTTGCTAGCGTCAGCGGCTACGGACATGATGATTTGGGTCGGGAGACTTTAGACAAAGTGTTTGCTCAAGTGATGCAGGCAGAAAGCGCTATAGTGCGAGGGCAGTTTGTTTCGGGAACTCATGCGATCGCCTGTGCCTTATATGGCATCTTACGACCAGGAGATGAAATGCTGGCAGTGGCGGGTCAGCCCTACGATACCCTCGAAGAAGTGATTGGTTTACGGGGTAACAACCAGGGTTCGCTCAAAGACTTTCAGATTGATTACCGTCAGCTAGAACTAACGGAACAGGGTACTATCGATTGGACAGGATTGAGTACTGCTATTACCCCTCGAACTCGCTTGGTATTAATTCAGCGCTCCTGTGGTTATTCCTGGCGGCAAAGCTTGTCTATCACTGAGATCCAAAGAATTGTCGAGTCCGTCAAGCAGCAAAATCCCAATATAGTTTGTTTTGTCGATAACTGTTATGGAGAGTTTGTCTCCGACCTCGAACCGACCGCGGTAGGG
>JBCBWB010000166.1:0-3652 GCA_039817275.1 Cyanobacteria bacterium J06648_1
AGAAGTTCCTCCAGGAGTGAGCGACTTTGAATTTAGAATCAGCGTTCCTGCAAACCAACCAACACCCTTGAAGCTCAAAAACTTTAAAGCGTCTGGATTTGCAGAAAGAGTTCGCCCTTACTACTATGACGATTTTGAATACAACGAGTAGGAACTAATCGCTCTAAAATCCCATAGCATAGGAGCTGCTAGCCAAACCGACTGCTACCTGACTTAATCCGCTCTGGATAAACTGAAGCAAGAATAATGCGGCGATCGCCGAAAGATCGATGCCGCCTAACGGGGGGATAATCGAGCGAAATATGTTGAGGTAAGGATCGGTAACTGGACTCAAGAAGGAAATAATTTGTCCTGCCCATTCTGCGGTCTGGAACCAAGAAAGTAAGATTCTGACGATTAATAATATCCAGTAAATCTGAAGAAAGCTAACGAGACTGCTAACTATTAAACTACCCATAAATTTAATCAACTCCGACGTATATTAATGCTGGTTTGATGCAATTATCATAACTCCCTTATTTTAGAGGAAAAGTGATACCGTTAGAAACGGTAGCAGAATTAGTAATTACCGACTATCCATTGAGCATTTAACATTTAACATTTGACACTTGAGGGGATCTTGATCGCGATTGTCCCAGGGTATATACTGGAGAAATCTTGGATTACATAAAACCACAAATCCAGGGAGGTTAACAGTTATTAGTATCCCATCGAGCCGAATATCTAGTGAGAAATTGAATCAGCGATTTTTTTGGTAGATTGAGGTTTCAAATGGCTTGAGCATCTCAGGTAGTTCCTTTGTCTGCTGCGGTTCGTAGTCAGTAGATAGCAGTACCTCCCAGTCTTGGCGCTCAAGTTCTTCATCAAGCTTTAATTCTTGCTCTTCTGAGAAATTGATCACTACCAGTACCTGTTCTGCTTTGGTCTCTCGTAGATAAACTAAATGTTCGTAGGGATAGTGAATTAAGCTTCTCCAGCTACCTGACTGCAATGCCTGACTTTTCTTTCTAATCTTGATCAGAGCCTGATAGAAATTAAGAATTGATTCTGGGTCTGCAAATTCTTGATTGACGTTGACTTGCGGATAATTATCGTTGACAGGTAGCCAGGGTTCAATGTCTTTACCAAAGCTAAATCCCGCCTGGGGCGAATTATCCCACTGCATTGGTGTTCGAGCTTTATCCCTAGAGGCTGATTCCCCTTCTCGTTTAATAGTGACCGTATCCCGCAGTTTCTCACTGGGGATTTGCTCATGATCTACCATGCCAATTTCCTGTCCGTAATATAAAACAGGAGTACCCCGAACGGTAAGTAAAATAGTCGCCGCCGCTTTAGCAATACCAACAGGATTATCACAGAGACTACAGTCTACCCAGCGCGACAAGTGTCGAGAAAGATCGTGATTATCGAGAAAGTAGACTGACCAGGCATCATCGGGAGTCATTAATTCTTTCTTGGCAATCTCTTTTTGCAAATGACCTGGATACCAGGGACTGAAAGGAAAATCGAAGGTAAAGGGAAGATGTAGCTCGTCGTTATTTACACCACGGAAGATCACAGATTCGTATAGTCCGCTGTCGATGAAAGTTTCGCCAATCAATACACGATCGCGATACTGGTCAATAATCGCTCTGATTTCTTTGATGATCTGGTGATTTTCGGGCAGATCTTTATCGTATAAATGATGTTGAGCCTCAAAATCTCCCGTTGACTCGGCACCTGCTTTTAAAGGATTGTCACGATATTCTTTGTCCTTGCTATAGACGCTAGAGGCATCTAGACGAAAACCATCAACTCCTCGATCTAACCAAAAGCGAATCATGTCATAGATTGCCTGTTTCACCATCGGATTACTCCAGTTTAGATCGGGCTGGTGGCAATCAAAAGTATGGTAATAATATTGCTGTCTTGCTTCACAGTAAGTCCAGGCAGAGCCGCCAAAATAAGAAAGCCAGTTGTTGGGAACTTCACCATTTTCCTGGGGATCTCGCCAATGATACCAGTCGCTTTTATCATGATTGGGACTCGACCGAGACTCTTCAAACCAGGGATGGCGATCGCTAGTATGGTTGATTACGAGATCGAGAATAACCTTAATCTGTCGCTGATGCGCCTGAGTAATTAATGTATCAAAATCTTTAAGGGTGCCAAATACTGGATCGATCTCGCAGTAGTCACTGACATCGTAGCCATTGTCATACATCGGCGACTGATTGATGGGAGAAAGCCAAATGGCATCAATATGTAACGAGCGATCGCTTTCGGGATTGCCATCGTTAAGATAGTCTAGCCTTTGAATAATTCCTGGCAGGTCACCACTACCATCGCTATTGGCATCGGCAAAGGTACGGGGGAAAATCTGATATATTACGCTCTTTTGCCACCATGCTTGTGATTTGGGCGATCGCTCTGTGGTCATATTTCCTGAAGTTGAGATTCCGTTGTCTAGCATAGCGAAAGAAAGATAAGCAAAGGGGCTATCGAGCGATATAGAGATAAATACTTAGAGATCGCTCGATTGTTGTTCATATTCCTTTAAAGCCGATAAAGCGGTCTAGATTTAACTTACGAGAAGGGAACTTCTGGTTTTCTTGCCAGATTCCTATCTGATTAAAAAATGCTCCCAGAAGAATTACGCTACCGCCAATGTATTGTGCTGCTGTCGGGGTTTCCCCCAGAATCAGCAAGGCTGCCAAAATACCAGCCACAGGAGTCAAATAACCAGCATAGGCAATGCTAGAAAAGTCACTCATCTTCAACCCCTTAAACCAAATAATTTGTCCTCCCGCGACGATTAGAACACCATAGATGGCGATCCATTGCCAGACAAAGGGAGTAAAGGCATCGGCGAAATGTTCCATGCCAAATAGTTTGACCGTCAACCCAAAGAAAACCATCGTCCCAACAGCCAGCCGAAAAATGGTAAAAACGCCGATAGGAATAGTATCTAGTCTGGCTTTACGAGTTACGTTAGCGACTGAGATGGCAAGGGCGCCAGCAATAGCCAGTAACTCTCCCTTCCCGATGCTCAAACCCATCATTTCTACGGCATTTGTCGGAGTCGCTTGCAGAATCAAAATCAAAAAAATTCCTACTACCGAAATAAGTTCCCCTGCAAAGATCCACCAGTTACTTTTTTTGCCCAAAACTAGGGATAAAAAAGCAAAGGTTAAGGGCGACTGAATGCGACTAATTAAGACTACATTACTGGCATTCGTATTCTCTAACGCTAAAAAAGTTAGGGAGGGGGCTAACGCTCCAGACAAAACTGCCACAGTAATTAGAATTATCCAGTTGAGCGGCGAGAGTCGGGTAAAAGATTCGGCTCGCCATTCTTTGCCATAAACAGCAGTTAAGACTAGCAACGCACAGAGATTGCCAATAAACAAAACATTGCAAAAAGAAATTGGATTTCTGCCGTCGATTAAATTCTCCATGCCGATACCCGCCAGTTTACTACCAACGGAACTAGATGACGCAAAAATAGCGATCGCCACGAGTAAATAAACTCTGCCAGGTATTTTATTTAAGAGCATCAACTTAGCCAATTATTCGTTATCAATCGCCAATATATCCAAGTTTGGAACGCTAGAACTGAGACAATGCTGAAGATTGACGGAAAAAAGGCGAGATAGCGATTATGAATTAGTTG
>JBCBWB010000166.1:3752-10712 GCA_039817275.1 Cyanobacteria bacterium J06648_1
TTAATTGTTAATTGTTAATTGTTAATTGTTAATTGTTAATTGTTAATTGTTAATTGTTAATTGTTAATTGTTAATTGTTAATTGCCAGCTATAGTTCTCAGTTGTTAGTTTTTAAAGCCGCGCATTTTACCTGGATTCAATAAGCCATAGGGATCTACCTGCCGTTTGAAAGCGACTTTCTCGGGATCTATTTGTTTATTGCCACCATCTTCAATCGTGTATACATGGGGGTTGGCAACAAATGCGCCTTGGGATTCATGATTGCTAATAATTTCGTTTAATCTCGCTTCCGTGGTGTAGCGGATCAACTGCAAACCCGCAGGTACAGCTTTGTCTCCCGCTCTAAGAAACTCTAGGTGGATTGCGATCTCGTCTCCTCCCTGCTGATAGAGTTTTTCTAGTCTCTCCAGGGTGAAGTAAAAGGTCTGGAGATAGGTTAAATTAGGGTCTGCACTACGAGCATGGAGCGTCGTATGGTTCCAGGTAAACTCTAGTAAACTGTTGCCTTTGACTGTTTCCGCTGGATTACTGTAGGTTATTTCTCCTTGGTATTCCTGGACTAGTTCTTGGAAAGGAGCAAAATCATACTCAGAAACCATCAATAAAGCACAGTGTTTACCTTGAGGAATGTATTGTTGTAGTGGCACAAAGTATTTGGCGATCGCTGCCTCATGAATGCTGACTAGTTTTTTGACAATACCGTTACTGTCGCTTAGAGCCTGCCCAAAATGAGCCGCAGTCATAAAATTATCAAAGACAACAATTGCCTCTTGCCAAGGATAAGCAGGTGCCAGGGGTATTTCTAGTTCGGTAATAATTCCCGTCGTCCCATAAGCATGAAGCACTTTTTTTACTTCATCTCCTTTTAATTCCATAACTTTGGGCTGTTCTTCCATGGTCACCAGCCGTACGCGATGCAGATTACCGCGATCGCTAATTTGACCATAATTGACCGAACCCATACCTACGCTACCGCCACCGATGAAGCCACCAATACTAGCCGTGCGATAGGTAGAAGGAGCCATGCGCAATTCCCAGCCGATTTCTCTTGCCTGCTTATCAAAAGCTGCCATTTTTACTCCAGGCTGCACAATAGCAATGCCAGGCTGCAAGCTGAGAACTTGATTCATTTTGGACGTATCGAGAATAATCCCTCCCTGTAGGGGAATACATTGACCATAATTGCCTGTTCCTGCCCCTCGTACCGTTAAAGGAATTTTGTTTTGGACACAGACTTGAGCAATTTGCAACACCTCGGCTTCGGTAGTGGGAAATACCGCCAGTTCTCCTCGCTTATCTTCTAGCTGCGCTTTTAAAACAGGACTGAAGTGATAATAATCCAAAGATAGCTTGGTTAAGCGATCGCGATCGCTGGTAGTTTCAATTCCCGCTAATCCCTCGGCGATCGCCTGATAGTTAACGTTGGTATTTATAGTCATTAATTTAACTTTACTTTTCCGTTTATTGTGACGTAAAGTCTTAGTTCGAGCAAGATTGCGAGTTTTGGCAATTATAAATTGGCAATTATAAAAATTGAATAGAGCTAACTAATTCTGAGTAGATTCTGGTTGGGTTCGCTTTGGCTCGAAGATTGCTGCTTGTAAAGAAATATATACACCACCTGCAAGAATAATCATGGTGATCGCTATTTTCCAGAATTTTCCCTGTTCGAATTTGGATTTAGCCTTGGCGGGATTGGATCTGACTATGGCGACAGAACGTACTCCAGGTAGGGCATTTGGATCTAAGTTGGGTTTAAAGTTGGCTAGTGTCGAACCATGATTGATTCCTCTGGAAGTAGTTAATGTAGTGGCGATCGCTGACTGAGGTAAAGTTACTACCGTATCGACACAATTATCCAATGCTTCCAAAACTGATTGAGCTGATTGATAGCGCTCTCGATGGCAACACCTGGTCATTTTGCCTAAAATCTGGATTAGCTCATGGTTAGTATTGACTAGATGCGACCAGACAATTTCGCCTCTGTCATCGTCTTCAAGGTCTAGGGGCTTGACTCCCGTCAGAGCCTGAATCCCGATAATGCCTAAGGCGTAGATATCGCTAGTAGAGCGGGGTTTGCCCTGTGCCTGCTCAATCGGCATATAGCCCTGGGTGCCAACCGCAACAGTCAACTGAGGTAGGCTAGTTTGTTCTTGGAGTATCTTTTTAACCGTGCCAAAATCAACTAGAACAATCTGGCGATCGCTGTGGCGGCGAATCAAATTGGCGGGCTTAATATCCCGATGAATAACCCCTTGTTCGTGAATATATTGCAGAAGTTTCAGACAGTCGCGTAAAAATTTCCCAACTTTTGGTATTGACCAAATTTGAGCTGAGTTTAGCTCATTATCTAGGGTTTTACCCTCAATATATTGCTGCACTAGGTAAAACTTCTCTGCTTCTTCAAAATAGGCTAGAAGTTCAGGAATCTGCGGATGATGACCCAAACGATGCAGGGTTGCTGCTTCGGTCTTAAACAAACGGCGGGCGACGGCGAGCAATTTTGGGGCATTAAAGCCAGGGGCAAGTTGCTTGACTACGCAAAGATCTCGATCTGGAAGTTGAGTATCCGCCGCCAGGTATGTCCGACCAAAACCACCTTCAGCTATATATTCTAGAACCTGGTAGCGAGAACCTAAGATTTTTCCCTTCACAGTTCAGCCTTAGTTGGGACTTTATCAATTACCAGGATACAAATATATTCTCCGAGCAATAGATAAGTTAAGCATAACTACACAATGCGCTCAGTTTAGCAGTCATTTGTCACTGATTCTTGATGCTAAAGGGCGATCGCTTATTTTCAGACCCAATAATGAGAAAAATTTAATCAATCGTTAAGAATTGAATCGGTCATAAATGACAGCATGATAAACAAGTTGCCTCAGAATCACACCTAACAACTACAGGTTATGGGTAAGTTAGCCGATTTACTTTCAAGACACCCCCAGCAACACGTCCACTCTTCTTATCTAACTTTAATGAAGGGTTCGATTGGTATCATGATCAACCCAGAAAATACCGAGACGGTATTTGATATTGAAGACGGCTTAAGACAGTCGAAATCAACTAATGAGCTACTGCGATTTACAGCTCAAGATCCTGGAGTCAGACAGATGATCCAGGAACGCTATCTAAAACCAGTGCCAGACACTAGCAAACTCAAAAAGCTTCCTGGGGGAACACTAGGTCGAGCCTATGTCGAGCATTTGGATACCCACGGCTACGATCCTAACTATTACCGTAAAATAGACGTCCAGGATGATATCGACTACATCATGATGCGGATTCGTCAGACTCACGATATTTGGCATGTAGTCACTGGTTTTGATACTCATCCTCTAGGAGAAATTGCCATTAAAGGGGTTGAACTATCTCAAACTCATCGTCCAATGGCAGCCGCTATCTGTGCGGGAGGCGTCTTCAGATACATGTTGAAGCAGCCAGAAGAATTTGGACACTGCATTGAGTCGATCGCTGCTGGCTATCATCTGGGACTAAGAGCGCAGTCGTTGTTGGCGGTGAAGTGGGAAGAGATGTGGGAGCGACAGCTAGATGAATTACGCGCCTGTCTCGATGTGGTTCCCCTGGGGGTTCATGGGGGAGCATTAAATGTTAGCTTCGCCCCAGTTTCTCTCTGCGAAAAGCAGCATTGAACATAGAGCATCATGTGAGAATATCGCTTCATTTTAGTCACAAAAATAGATTACAAGTTATCCTCTCGTCTTGAGAGAAACTCAGATAAAAAACCCCAGTAGAGCTTGTCTTTTCTACTGAGGATTTTTAATTACTGATTTACTTGTATCTCACTAATCAAAAGGAAAGTCTTACCTAGCTGACCGAGATAGCTTCTTTGGATTTGACTTCAGCAGTTTTTTCTGGCTCTGGTTCTTGAGAACGCTTGATTTCTAGTTCTAAGGAAGGATTAATCGTAATCAATCGCGCTCCTCTACCCTGAGTAATATAGTTCCAAGCCCACTGAATCATTACCACTAGCTTGTTATCGAACTCAATCAAGTAGTAAATGTGAGCGAAAACCCAAATGATCCAAGCAATGAAGCCAGAGAAACGCGCAAAACGCAGATCTGCCACTGCTTTGTTCTGACCAATTACCGCCATGCTGCCCAAATCTTGATAGCTGAAAGATTTTACCTTCACGCCAATAAATCTTTTCGCAATTAGATCTGCTACATATTCTCCTTCTTTCATTGCCACGGGAGCAACTCCAGGTAAAGGGCGCTCTCCTTGGTGAGGAAAGTTAGCAAGATCGCCAATCACAAAAACATCGGGATAATCTTTGATACTTAGGTCGGGTTCGACAACTACTCTTCCCGCTCGATCTAGTTCTGCGCCTGTACGCTCTGCTAAGACTTTGCCCATAAATGAGGCTCTAACTCCTGCTGCCCACAAAATAGTGTGAGCATTGACTGTGTTTGTTGCTTCGCCCTGACGGTAAGTTACCGAATTATCAGCGATGTTTGTGACCAAAGTTTTGGTTTGAACATCTACTCCCAATTTTTCCAAAGCTTTTTGCGCATCTGCCGAACACTCTTCTGGATAGGGAGGCAAGATACGATCCATTCCTTCAAACAGCAGTATTTTGGCTTGAGTTGTGTCAATATCGCGGAAATCATCTTTCGCCGACTGATAGGCAATCTCAGCAATCGCTCCTGCCAGTTCAACTCCTGTCGGGCCCCCACCAACAACGACAAAAGTTAGCAGCGCCTGACGTTTTTCGGGGTCGGTTTCTTTTTCTGCTGCTTCAAATGCCATAAAGATACGGCGACGCATTTCTAGAGCATCTTCAACGGTTTTTAGCCCTGGTGCGTCATTCTGCCACTGATCGTTCCCAAAATAGTGATGGCTTACTCCTGTAGCCACTACCAAGGCATCATAGTCTAATGCTTCTCTACCTTCTAGATAAACTTTTTTAGCTTCAGCATCAATATCGACAACCTTGTCCAGTAAAACTTGAGTATTTTTATGCTTACTCAGAACAACCCGCAAAGGAGATGCAATATCAGCAGGAGACAAAGTTCCTGTAGCAACCTGATATAACAACGGCTGGAAAAGATGGAAGTTACGTTTGTCAATCAACGTGACTTTAACTGGAGCATCCTTTAATGACTTTGCGGCATAAAGCCCGCCAAAACCACCACCGACGATAACTACATGAGGAGGACTTGGCTGCTTGGTTTGAGTATTTTTCATAGAAGAAATTGAGGAATTGAGAGTTAGTATTACTGCTTTTAATAGATTGGCTTTAATATGATTGGCTCAGTTGACTTAGAATTATTTGCTAGCAATTATATACTAATATTAACTTCTGTAAATCGCTATTAACAGTGTCTGATAATTTCAGATGTCGACACACAAAAATTAGAAGATGTCAATACTATATTTAACCTTTATTTGGCAAGACTGATGTAGCAAGAGCCACAGAATCTATAAGTATTGATGATCACGAGCATAAAAGTGAGTAATCACTCAAGATATAGAGCGATCGCGACAAAAAAACAAAAAAAGCCTCGATCTAATCCCAATAGAATTCATGGAATTCAGATGGGCGATCGAGGTTATGACAATATATTTTATATTTTTTGCCTTTACTCTCTCTACAGTTAATCTTCCGCAAAAATATAGCGATGTAAATCGGCAGGATTCGGCTCAGGACTATCCTCGGCGAATTTGACTGCTTCGTTGACCCGCGCCTGAATTTTATCGTCAATCTCTTTCAATTCTGCTGCAGTAGCCAAACCTTTTTCCGTAAGATAGGCGGCAAACTTCTTAATCGGATCGCGCTGACCCCAAAATTCTTTTTCTTGAGGATCTCTTAGCTCATCAGGATCGGCAAGAGAATGTCCACGGAAGCGATAGGTAAGTGCTTCGATCAGAGTCGGGCCCTCTCCTGCGCGGGCGCGAGCCACGGCTTCTTTTGCCAAGGTGTTGACTGCCAACACGTCCATGCCATCTACCTCATACCCTGCCATGTCAAACACGCTGGCTTTTTTATAGATTTCAGTTTGTGAAGTCGCGCGATCGTGAGCCATACCGATCGCCCATTTGTTGTTTTCAACTACATAAATAATTGGCAGTTTCCATAGTGCAGCCATGTTTAAGCACTCAAAAAATTGACCATTATTGCTCGCCCCATCACCAAAAAAGCAAACCGTAACTGAGTCTGAACCTTCTTCTCCCATGGCTTCTCGACGGTATCTGCTGGCAAATGCCGCGCCAGTAGCCACAGGAATCCCCTCGGCTACAAATGCATAACCGCCAAGTAATCCATGCTCGGCTGAGAACATATGCATTGAGCCACCACGTCCCTTACTACATCCTGTTTCTTTGCCAAATAACTCTGCCATTACTTCGTTAGCTGGCACTCCCGCGCTCAGGGCATGAACGTGGTCGCGATAGGTACTAGAAACGTAGTCCCCTTTGTTGCGTAAAGCCTTAATTATGCCGCTCGATACCGCTTCTTGCCCGTTGTATAGATGGACAAAACCAAACATCTTGCCACGATAATACATTTCAGCACACTTATCTTCAAATAAGCGTCCTAAAACCATATCTTCATACAGAATGAATCCTTCTTCTTTAGTTATTTTGACAGAATTAGCATCAAACTTGGGTAAGGTTCTTTCAGCACACATAGAGCAGTTTCAAAATAAAGGCGCAGATTTCTATTGAATCATAAAATCCCAGTGGATGAAAGCAGAAAGGGTTTTTGGCTTCCACTTATAGGCTACTGTTTTCTTCTGATTCAATTAATCTACGATTCGCCTTTATCAATACGGAATCTCTCCACAGAGGAAAGTAAACCGCGAGCAATTCCTACCAGACTTTGGAGCGCACCACCAACCCGTTGAGATTCGTGAGATGTGGCTTGGGCAGTCAATTCTACTGACTGCATTACCTGAGCCACCGCCCGTGAATTCTCCCGTTGTTCGACAGTATCGGCAG
>JBCBWB010000167.1:0-10590 GCA_039817275.1 Cyanobacteria bacterium J06648_1
TTATTTGTTCCTTCAATGCGAATTGCCATATCAACCCAGTTACGAATCGCTACTGAACCAACTTCTTCCTTGTTGTCGTTGTATACAGGGATAACTTCATTTTCATAGGCATGTTTGAAGGCAGGTTCGGGAGTATCGTCAGAAATCATGACCTTCAGCTTGGCGGGTTTGCCTCGCGCCACAGGAATCATTTTGGCAATACGGTTTTGATCGCCAAAGTCTACCCCTAGTACCCTGCCTACATCCTTGAGTACTGCCTTGGAAGTCATGCGGTTGAAGGTGATAATCTGAGCAACGTTTGCCTCGCCATATTTCTCTGTCACGTACTCGATCATGTCTGCACGACGATCAGGGCAGAAATCCGTGTCTACGTCGGGCATAGACTTACGTTCGGGATTTAGGAAGCGTTCAAACAGTAAACCGTGGTGAATTGGATCGATATTAGTTATTTTGAGGCAATATGCGACCAACGACCCCGCCGCAGAACCTCGACCTGGACCAACTGGAATATCATTATCCCTCGCGTATTTGATATAGTCCCACACCACTAAAAAGTAGGTAGAAAAGCCTTTCTCCTGCATTACCTGAAGTTCAACTTCAATTCTCTGCATATATTCGGCTGGAACTTCGCTATGGTTACGACATTTGAGCCTTTCGAGTAAACCCTGACGGGTAACTTCTTCTAAATAACTATCGGCGGTATGTCCTGCGGGTACGGGATAGTCGGGGATCCGCGGCTCACCCAAGATATTATACGGCTCAATTTTGTCGGCTACTTCTACGGTAGTAGCGATCGCCTCTTCAATTACCTCATCTTCTAAATGATCGCGAAATAGCAGCCTCATCTCATCTGCGGATTTAAGATACTCTGTCCCGCTATAGCGGAGACGTTTTTCATCGGTGATTCGCTTTTGGGTCAGAATACATAAAAGGGCATCGTGCGCCTCAACGTCATAGCAGGAAATAAAGTGAGAGTCATTGGTAGCAACCAGCTTAATTCCTAGCTTGCGAGCAATATTGACGATCGCCACATTGACAATTCGATCTTCGGGTGAACCATGATCCTGGATCTCTAGATAGTAATCCTCTCCAAATAAATCCTGATACCATTTAGCTACTTTCTCTGCATGTGCCAAATCCCCTTTTAAAATCGCCTGGGGTACTTCTCCCCCCAAACAGGCACTAGTGATAATCAAACCCTCGTGATACTTCTCTAGTAGCTCCTTATTAATACAGGGACGAGCAAAGATACCGCTGCCCTGATAACCTTTGAGGTGAGATATAGTGGTTAGCTTAACTAGATTCTTATATCCCTGGGTGTTTTTTGCCAACACCACCTGATGATACTTACGGTGGCGCCTCTTCTTCTCGGTAATATTGACTTCAATATCGCCATTAATGACATACATCTCATTGCCAATAATCGGCTTAATTCCCTTCTTGCGACAGACTTTAATTAGCTCGATCGCCCCATACATTACGCCATGATCCGTCAGGGCGATCGCTGGCATATCTAGCTCTAAACAGCGATCAATTAACTGGGGTATCTGGGATGCACCATCGAGCAAGCTATAGTCACTATGGATATGTAAGCCAACAAAAGACATAGGTTCAGTCAACAGCTATCAGTAAACAGGTCTTTATTATTATCGATCCCTGTCTATTGTGGGGAAGAGAGTAAGAATATTTAATTTAGATTCGAGCTGAGATATCGATTGTCGGAATATCTAAAGTTTTTATAAATCGAAAAAGGCTTACTTATGCTGGCATCTTTACCGATAGCAAGGGCGATCGCATTGCTTTGAGCGGTTCAAACAATGAATTTTTAGGTGGTTGGTCGAATAATGTCGAGTCGTTTCATGTTTACTGTGGCGGGGAAGGAGATCGCAATCTGGCAATAGTTTGATTTTGCTAACCTACTGATAAGTAAGACTTCTACAGGTATCTATGACGCAGAGTTGGGGCTAGTTGAGCAATTCTCAGATCGAAGTAAACAATTTGGTTTGAATAAAAAGTTATCGGAAAAAGTGATTAGGGCGATCGCCAATAACTGGCAAAATGACCCTGCAATATTTACCTGGCTAGAAGCTTGTCTGAGATTTGATGAACAATCTTTCGTACCAATATTCGCAGTAACAGTCATAGCCGAAAATTGGCAAAATAACCCCTACACCTTAACTTTGCTTCAGAAACCAGCTCAATCTAACGATCATGAACTTGTCAGAAGGACGGCGGTAGAGCAATTAACCCAAGGATGGCACGAGCACCCTAAGACGTTACCCGTCATTCAACAACTGGCTCAATTTGATGATGAAGAATCTGTCAGAAAGACGGCGGTAGAGCAATTAGCACAAAGATGGCACGAGCACCCTAAGACGTTACCCATCATTCAACAACTGGCTCAATCTGATGATGAAGAATCTGTCAGAAAGACGGCGGTAGAGCAATTAGCCCAAAGATGGCACGAGCACCCTAAGACGTTACCCGTCATTCAACAACTGGCTCAATCTGATGATGATTACAGTGTCAGAAGCATGGTGATCGCACAATTAGCCCAAGGATGGCACGAACATCCAGAGACTTTATCCCTGATTCAACAACGCGCCCAATCTGATAATAATGAAGATGTCAGAAGTACGGCGATCGAGCAATTAGCCCAAGGATGGCACGAATACCCAGAGACACTTCAATTACTTATTAAATATGCTGTTAACGATCCTTACATTCGCCGATATGATTTTGAAACCAATCCGCGCCAAACAGCACTAGAGGGAATTGCTAAATATTATCCTAATCATCCACAGACAAAGGATTTATTGCTAGACAGGTTAAACAACGATCCAGACGAAAAAGTTAGAGAATTTGCCCAACAAGCATTAGAAGAGTTGTCTCAGAGTCGTTTGAGTTAATTTTAGACATTCTAATTTGTTCGCGGGATTAGGGATTTCCTAAAAGATACCGCTTCGCATAAGGGGCTGGGGATTGGGAAAAATTATATAAGCTTGATTCAGATCATTCTTATTGGGAATGACAACAAGAGACTATTTTGCGATCGCGAAACCATCAGCGCATCGCTCTAACTATTCGTACGATTCTTGCACTAATCCCTCTTTACAGCAGATAGTTTAGAGTATTCTGGTTTTATAATTATTGGGCGATCGCACTTTATTAAAAGCTAAATTACCATTTAAGTACTTAAGCGACAAAATAGAAATATAGTAACTTCTCTGCCAACTACTAATCATGGATGCAATTACTTACACTCAAGCCAGAAAGAACTTTTCGTCTGTCATGAATCAAGTCTGTGACGACCATGCGCCAGTAATTATTACTCGTCAGTCAGAACGCCCTGTGGTAATGATGTCTCTAGAAGACTACAGTGCGATCGAGGAAACTATGTATTTGCTTAAAAGTCCTGCTAATGCCCAACGTCTTTATAAAGCGTTAGAAAAGTTGAAGGGAAAGGAATATAAAGAGCATGAGCTGATAGAAGAGTAGAACATGGACGTTATGTTCCTGGATGTTGCTTGGCAAGATTGTTTATATTAGCAGAAGATAGATAAAAAAAATTCTCAAGCGGGTTAACCAATTAATCAGAGATATTCAAAGGACACCATTTGAAGGTGTGGGGAAACCAGAGCCTTTAAAGTTTGATATGTCTAGTTTGTGGTCGCGACGCATTAATCCAGAACATCGTCTAATCTATAAGGTTGAGGAAGAATATATTGTTATCGTTCAATGTCGCTACCACTATTGAAAAAACAGTTATGGTTAATATTCTCACAAGTGATGTTTTCTGACGTGTTGTTACCCTAATAGCCTGTCAATCTTGTTGACTCTCTAAGCATCATGACTACTTTGTTGCTGCTCAATTTGCCGTTGAACTGTCACTGCTTTTCGATGAGCCTCATCTCCCTCATTGCCATGATGACGAGCATTTAGCTCGATTAAAGCCATTTTGCAGCCATAAACAATTAAAGTATCTTCGGGATAGATACAGGTGTTACCATGGGGTGCGCCAATGTAAATACGGTCTTTTCGTTCAATTCCCAGGATAGTAATACCCTCATCCGCTAGGCGCAACTCATTTAATTTTTTGTTCGCTAACCAGTTATCCTCATTAACGGTAATTTCCGTCACCTGATATTTTCCCTTCAGGTGTAAAAGACGGGCATAATCTCGTAAATCTAGATCTGTCCAGCGACGCAAACCCTTCCTAACCAAGCGAGTAAGAATACGGTTGAATGCTCGATTGGTAGCCAGTACCCATAAAAGGGCGATGCCAATCAATAGATAAACTAGGCGCGATAGTCCGTCTCTAGAGGAGGAGGTGGAAACAAAAGTTAGTACCAAAGACGAAATTACGGTAATAAATCCTGCATTGCCCAAAAACATCAGCCACATAATTATTCGGCGACGCAGAGGATGTTTGACGATCGCCTCGGATTCGGAAGTCGCAAAGCCTGTACCAGTAAATGCCGATCTTGCCTGAAATTTGGCTGATGTCCGTGATAAGCCAGTTAAGGTTAACGCCTCCGTAGCGATACGAGTAATCAGCAACGACAAAGTGATGGCAACTAAAACCGAGATTAAAGCGGGCATGTCGGGCAATTAGCAACTACATATAGAGCATCTTAGCGGTCAAATTCAGAACGAAGCTAGTTTTATCAAAAATTCCTGTCTGGCGATCGCATCAGACTTGGCGATTGATCGCAGGAGATCGCTTTTTTTAGAGCATTTTTTAAAGCAGTATTTCAAAACAGTATTTAATACTGCTTCTTGGAGAAAATAAGCCAGAACTCGATTCCGTCCAAGGCGAGATAGTTAAGATAAACGGAATGATTATAGACAATTATAATTTAATACCATCATGCCAGTTTTTGCTTTTTTGTCGTTTAAGCCAATTAACGACCCTGTTGCAGTTTTCTTGCTGATCTTGGCAATTATGCTGGTTGCACCGCTACTATTCGAGCGATTGCGGCTTCCTGGTATTGTTGGCTTAATTTTAGCGGGGGTAGTAGTTGGACCTGAGGGTTTGGGATTGTTAGAGAGAGATGAGAATATCATTCTCTTGGGTACGGTAGGGCTGCTGTTTTTGATGTTTATGGCAGGGTTGGAAACCAGCCTGGATGATTTTAAAGAAAATGGTGATAAGGCGGTTGTCTTTGGCTTGGCAACTTTTATCGCGCCGATGATCTTGGGTACGGCGGCAATGATGGCACTGGGCTATGGTTTTTTGGCGGCGGTGCTGGTAGCTTCCTGCTTTGCCTCTCATACTTTGTTAGCCCTACCCGTATTGAACAAGCTGGGTATTATGCGGGTACCTGCGGTCAACATTACTCTGGGAGCAACCCTGATTACCAACGTAGTGGCACTGTTGGTTTTGGCAGTAGTAGTCAAAGCTGATGGCGGCAACCTAAGTATCGGCTTTTGGCTATTTCTGATTCCTGCCTTAACTATCTATACCTTAGCGACTCTCTGGGGTGTACCAATCGTCGGACGCTGGTTTTTTCGCCAGTTTGGACACGATGAGAGTGCGGAGTTTATTTTTGTCTTAGCAACTCTGTTTATTATCTCCTACGTCGCTAGTTTGATTGAGGTTGAGCCGATTATTGGTGCATTTTTGGCAGGAATTGCCCTAACACCTTTGATTCCCCAATTGAGTCCGTTGATGAATCGGATTCAGTTTATTGGCAACACGCTGTTTGTTCCTTTTTTTCTGATTTCCGTCGGCATGTTAATCGATCCGCTGATCCTAATTCGCCAACCAAAATCTTTGCTAATTGCAGCAGTGATGGTTGTTGCTGAGTTGCTCAGTAAATTTTTAGCTGCTTGGGCTACAGGAAAATGGTTGGGCTACAAATTTCCTAGCGTTATGGTGATGTTTGGGCTAACCATCGCTCAGGCTGCTTCTACTCTAGCAGCGGCGACTGTGGCATATGAAATTGAACTAATTGATCGCACTACGGTAAACGGCATAGTCGCCTTAATTCTTTTTACCTGTATTGTTTCGCCATTAATTACCGAAAAGTGGGGTAAAAACCTCAATTCTGCTGCTACCGCCCAAAGTTCTATGCCCGATACTGCTTGCTTATTGGCACAACGGGTATTAGTTCCCGTAGCCAATCCGAGTAATGAAAACAACTTATTAAATCTGGCTCTAATTCTGTCCCAGGCAGTTGAGGGAACCCTGTTACCGCTTCATGTTTTGTGCGATCGCCGACAACCCGTTAATCCCGAAGCCATAGAACAACAAAAACGGCTACTAGCCGCAGCTGAGGAAATTGCCCACAGTGCCAATGCAGCAGTAGAGACGATTGGTAAGGTAGATGATGCGGTAGATCGGGGTATTGTTCGGGCGGCAGTCGAACGTCAAGCCAGCCTAATTATCTGCGGTTGGAAAGGCTTTTCTAACTATCAAGAAAACTTTTTTGGCGGGGTGCTGGATCGAGTGGCAGCTAAAGCAGTGGTTCCCGTCTTAATTGCTCGTTTTACCCAACCGATTGCCAATACTGCACGTATCTTTCTCGCCGTCACCAAACAGCAGGCTTTGTCGCCTGAATTTGCCTCAACTATTGACGTAGCTAAAGTCTTGGCAGGGGAACTAAAAGCAGGTTTACAGGTTTCAGTTATACTCAGCAAAAAAGAAGCTGAATTTTCTCCTAGCGAACTCGGAGAACTAGCCGAAGATGTTTTTGTCGCTCAGCTACACGGCGGCTTTGCCAAACAGATCTGTAGCAAAATTCATCGCAACGACCTTGTGATTTTAGCCACCAATACATCTAATCAAAGAAGTAACGGTAAATCTGCCGTGGGTAAGCTAGCCGAAGCAGTAGCGCGATCGTATACCGAAATTTCCGTATTAGTAATTCATTTTCCCAATTCTCATTAATTGTCGAGCCGAAATAAAAATACCTCGCTTATAATGACCCAATTACTCTAAAAATTGGAGATTATGTTGTACGGCGCAAATCCCAATGATAAACATCCTCTACCTGGATTTCCTCAGATCTGTTTTATCAAAAATACAGTAACTAATCCCAAAATCATTATTGGTGACTATACATATTATGACGATCCAGTAGATTCAGAAAATTACGAACGCAACGTTCTTTATCATTATCCTTTTAGCAAAGATAAATTGATTATTGGCAAATTCTGCGCCCTAGCTACAGGAGTAAAGTTTGTTATGAATGGTGCTAATCACAAAATATCTGGCTTCTCTACTTATCCCTTTCAAATATTTGGCAATGGCTGGGAAGTAGTAACCCCTCAAGAAAACGAACTACCGTTTAAGGGTGATACCGTGGTGGGCAATGATGTCTGGATTGGATATGAATCAATCGTTATGCCAGGAATACAAATTGGAGATGGCGCAATTATCGCTGCCAAATCTGTTGTAGTTGATAAGGTTTCTCCTTACACTATAGTTGGTGGAAATCCCGCTAAAGTAATTAAACAGAGATTTTGTGACGAAACAATTGAGAAACTATTAGAAATTGCCTGGTGGAATTGGGATATTCAGCAAATATCCGCCAACCTAGAAAAAATTGTTGCGGGCAACATCAACGAACTCTTATCTATTTAAGATAATCTTTAAACACGTTTACCCTTCGATAAGACTAAATGCGAAATGATATGACTTACACCCTCAATGTCAAAGCTTTTACCGAGTCAATTAGCGATCGTGCTTTAGAACAGCTATGTCAAGAAAATCCCGATCATCGATTTGAAATAGATACTAACGGAAAATTAATTATCATGTCGCCAACAGGAAGCGAAAGTGGAAAAAGAAATTCTAGTCTGCTCGCTCAAGTTTGGAACTGGAATAATCAATCTAAATTAGGAGTAGTGTTTGACTCTTCTACTGGCTTTAAATTATCTAACGGCGCAACCAGATCCCCCGATGTAAGTTGGATTGCAATAAATCGCTGGGATGCTTTAAGCGAGCAACAAAAAAGAGGCTTCGCACCAATAGATCCCGATTTTGCAATTGAGTTGCTATCGCCTACTGATGATTTATCTACAACTCAAAGCAAAATGCTGGAGTATTTAAACTGTGGAGTCAAACTAGGCTGGCTAATTAATCCCGATGAGAAACAGGTAGAAATCTATCGCCTTGGTCAAGAGAAACAAGCAATTAAAAAACCCGATAATTTATCTGATGAGGATATCTTACCAGGGCTAATAGTCGATCTTAATGATATTTTTTAAACATACTTGTTTTGACTGTTCAATGTTGAATGTCAAAGGCTTGGTCTAGTAGTATCAAAATTATTAGTCGCGCGATCAAGATGTTCTTTAGCTGGCTTGTAAGTTGGATCTAGGTCGATCGCCACACGATAGTTCTTAATTGCGCTATCAAAATCTCCTAGGGTTTCCTGTAGCTGTCCTAAAAAGTCAAAAGCCTGTGGTTGGGAAGGATCTGCGCCGATCGCCTTTTTGCTTTGAGCGATCGCCTTATCGAAGTCTCTCTTTCTGGCAAACTTGTGAGCCGATTTTAGACTAGATTTATACTCCGATTCTGCCTCGGCTGGTTCTGTCTCTAAAACGTTGTGAACCAGATTTCTCAATTCCTTGGGCGTAAAAGGCTTTTGTAAGAAGTCTACTGCTCCCAGTTTCATCGCTTCTACGGCGTTATCCACCGTCCCGTGAGCCGAAATTAGAACTATTTTTATTTCGGGATATTTGGCGATCGCCTGTTCTAATAGTTCCATGCCGTTCATCCCAGGCATTTTTAGATCGGTAATCATCAGATCGTATTTATCTCCTGTGAGCTGCACCATGGCATCC
Source organism: Cyanobacteria bacterium J06648_1 (assembly GCA_039817275.1). Classification (GTDB taxonomy): domain Bacteria; phylum Cyanobacteriota; class Cyanobacteriia; order Cyanobacteriales; family Xenococcaceae; genus Waterburya. The sequence continues at coordinate 8,794 of JBCBWB010000167.1, forward strand.
TTACCATCAAAGGCGGTATGCACAAAATAGTCGAGAGACTCTAAAGCCATACTGACGGTACGTCTAATATTCTTGTCGTCATCAACTACCAATATTCTTGCTTGGGACATGAATTTAATTTCCTTTAATCTGATTCAGCCTGACTTTTGGGTACGGTAAAGGTAAAAACACTTCCTTCGCCCACGGTAGATTTTACCCAGATTCTACCGCCGTGGGCTTGCACCATTTCTTTACAGATAGCCAAGCCCAGACCGCTACCGCCAACGTCTTTTTCTGTTTGTACCTGGACAAATTTATCGAATATCTTTCCCTGATACTCCAGCGGAATACCCACACCGCGATCGGCGACAAAGATTTCGAGCCAGTTATTTCTAGACTCACTACCTATGGTTATTTCTGCTCCAGCATCGCTATAGCGCAAAGCATTAGCTATCAGATTAGTTAACACCCAAATGATTTTATTGGCATCTACCCTAGTCTTTATATCTGAAGATAGAGACTGCTTGACTAAATTGACCTGATTTTGTTCTGCCTGAATTTTTAACGCCGCAATTGCTTTGTCTAGCAGCAGATTGACTGATACGTTGGCGAAATCTAGATCTATCTTACCCGACTCAATTTTAGACAAATCGAGCAGATCGTTCACCAAACCCCGCAGCCTCTCCACATCTTCTACTGCCCCATCTAATAATTCTATTTCTGACTCAGAAAGCTTGTTTTCTGTTGTCTCTGCCAACAAATTAAGGCTCATTGCCATACCCGTTAGAGGAGTACGTAACTCATGAGAAGCCGTAGCCACAAATTCGCTTTTGAGATTGTCTAATTCTTTGAGTGTGGTGACATCTTGCAACAGTAAAATTGCGCCGATGGTGGCTTCTGTTGCGGTGACAACTGGGGTAATCGCAAATTTATAGTATTGAGTATGTTTGTTTCGTTCGATAGTTAAAATATCGTCTTCCAATTCGGGCGGTTTGCCCGTTTCGGCAGTATATTTGAGGTATTGATATAAAGTGCGATCGCTAAACACATCTAAAAAATGATTATTGGTTGCCAACATCGATTTAACCTGGGCAATATTGGCAGCGAGCGAATTAATCGCGATAATTTTTAGTTCGCGATCAACGACGATAATGCCATCAGCAATACTTTGAACAATCGCCTCGCTACGCTGCTTGGCGACAATTACTTTATCCACATTAAGATCGCGAAATGCCTTGAGTTTCTGACTCATTGTGGTTATCTCCCGCGCCAGGATGCCCAGCTCATCCTGCGATTTGACCTGAAGGGCAATATCATATTCACCCTGGGCAATCTTTTCCGTCGCCATGGTCATTGCTGATAGGGGCTGTACGATACGTCGCGTTAGCCAAAGACTGAAGCTCAAGCCTACAATACCTGCTGTAGTTCCGGCGATCGCCATTGACCAGACTGCCTGACTTGATACCTCCTGAGCATTCTCCGAAGCTGCTTCCATTGCCGCCTGATTAATATTCCGCAGCTGATCGCTGCGATCGCGAATTTGCTCAAAAATCGGTAACATATTGTCGTAATAGTCGGCGGTTGCCACCTTGTTCTGCTGCTGTAAAAGACTGAAAGTCTTTAAATAAGACTGATAAGACTGCTCGATCTCCTCAATTATTGCCGCCTCTTCGGGAATGGTAATGTTGCCTTCTGCCCGCCCCAACCACTTCAAGAACTCAATTTGATTACGCTGAAACTGTTGACTGCCTAGCTCTCGACTTTCTAAGAGAAATAAGAGAACAGCACTATCCTGTCGCTCTAGTGCATCGATGGTCT
>JBCBWB010000168.1:0-10558 GCA_039817275.1 Cyanobacteria bacterium J06648_1
GTCTGTTGCTGAGTACCAGTATTGCTGCTAACTGCGGGCTGACTAGCTGGCTGGCTGGCTGCTTGGGTAACTGGCTCTGGTTGCACTGCGGGGGTCGGCTCGACTGCTACGGCTGTAGTGGTTACGGGGGGGACAGGGGCTGGCGTAACCATTGGCGGCAAAGGTTCGGGACGGGCGGCTGCGGCCAAGGTTTGGGAAAATTGCTGCTGTTGAGCTTGGGCTTGGGCTTGCTGCCACTGCTGAATTTGCTGCTGCGCCTGTTGATGCTGCTGGCTTGTTGTTGGAACTAAATTGGCGGTCGCGATCGCTTCAGTTATTTGTCCCGCTTCGGCTTGAGTTTTAGCACTTTCTAAAATACTCTCCGACCAGGTGGCAGATAAAGACTGCGCCTCTGGGGCGGCTGCTACCCCTGCGGGTACTTTTTGCGTCATGGCGATCGCCTGGGCTAGCTGCTGGGGTTCTCCCTGTTGGGCTAACAGTTTGGCCTGTCCCAAGAGCATTTGCCCCGACTGTTCCTGCTGTGGAGTCACCGCTGCTGGAGCATTAGCGTTGTTGACCCCCGCGGTGGGTGTCGGCTGGGGCGCTGTTTGCCTAGTCAGGGTTTTGAGCTGTGAGCCAACTCCTGCTGTCGCTACCAATAAGCCCGCAATAATAATTCCTGCCAGGGACCATTTACGGGAATTTTGCTTGACGGTATCGATATTCTCGCTGGGAACGGTTTGAGTCTGCTTCTGGTTTTTATTGGTCTGTTTGAGCTGCTTGGGCGATCGCTCGACTAAACGCTGCTGCTCTTGATTAAGACGATTTAGTTCTTCTCTAGCCATGGTGAACCTCCAGATATTTTAGTTAGTTAATAGCTATTGGGACGAGGGTGGTGCATCCAATGCACAGGTAACTTCGATTGCGGCGGCGTTACCTACATAGGCGACAGGAAAATCTCTGTCTAAAGTTACATCGGTCTCGTAAGGTAAACTTTTAGGCACGTTCAGACGGATGGTGTAGCTTCCTGGCGGAAAACTGCTGCCGTCAGCCAAAGACTTAAGCCAAATGAAGCCTTTAACATCACTTTTTGCTTGAGCAATCAAATTGCCTGACTGTAAAACTTCTAAACTAGAGTCTCCCGCTGTAGAATTTTCGGGATAGTAAAATCTGGCGGCAAAACCACGGTCTGGCAGCGGCAAACTAAGCTCATTTTTGACATAGTTAGGACAGCGAGGGACAAAAGGAAGCTGTATCTGCCCCAGCCTAGAGCTAGCCGATTCAGGTAAGAGAAAGTAAATTCCTGTGGCGGCGGCGATGCCCGTTGCCAATCCACCCCAAAGTAACCACCCTTTCTTTTTGCGCCTCTTTTTGGGCGCGGGAGATCTACGAGCGGGATCTACTTCGATATAGTTTGATGCTGACTTTAGCTTAATTGCGTCGTCGGCATCAATTAGCTGACACCCCTCTGTTTTGAGCATTTCTTGCAATAGCTCAGTTACCCGTGCTGAAAATCCCAACTCCTCAACTGACCATGACTGATTCCAAGGAGGATTGCTGCCCAGGCGCAGAGCCACAATGGTTTTAGCCAGAGCATACAGATCCCACTGAGCCGTCGCCGTTTCCAAACCATCTTTTTGGGCTGGATGGGCATAGCCAGGGGTGTAGATCCGAGTATGTCCCAGGCGTTCATGGCGATCGCCAATAATAGTCTCTAAGGCATCTAGGGTGCTTAAGTCACAAGCAGAACCAAAGTCAATTATGACTATTGAACCATCGTCATGCCGACGCATTAAATTGCTGGGTTTTAGATCCCGATGAACAATTTTGGCCTGATGTAACTGAGCCAAAGCATCGAGTACCTGCCAAAAAACCGTTTCTATTTCCGCAATGCTTAAAGCAGTATCCTCACCATCTAAGCATTGACCATAGTTGATTCCAGCAATAAATTCCTGCACTAGATACAGTTTCCCTTCGTGTTCAAACAGCGAATAAACTTGAGGAATGCCTGAATGCCTAAATTTTTCTAATATTTCCGCGGTGCGCCTAAAGGTGCGCTGACGCAGGTGTTGTTCTGCATCATTACCTTGAACAATTAGCTCCAGCAAAGCTCTTTTGGGCTGTCGTAAGTCCGATGTGTCTCTAGCTGCATAAACCAGAGCAAAGCTACCTTGCCCGACAAGCTGCTCTATTTGATATCCAGCTATCTTGGGGAGAGAATCAGCCTGCTTCATATCTTACGTGTGGCATAGACCTAGTGTTGGATACAATGTACATATTGAGGGCGGCTGGCTATCGATTCAACCAATCCCAAGCCCAAATATTTAGGTAAATTAATTCTGCCAAGTATTACATTCCCGCTATTTAAAGCTATTAATTGATGATTACATTATCTGTCTGTATATAGCCAAAAATAAGCAGCTTTTAGCTTGTTTTCATTGATTAAGATCAAGTACCAAATACCCTGAATCTTTACAATATATTTCTAGGTATTATTACATAAAATTATCTATAATTAATCAGCAAAGCTAAATTTTAGCTGTAACAGAGCCATGAGTCTCAAAAATCAGAGTAATTGTATTCATATATACAGTATGTTAGATCTGTGTGTAGCCCTTATGAAAACTTAAAAATTCACTTGAAGAACAAGAATCAATTATTTTTTGTAGAATTGGCGCAATATTTGCCTAAAAACTATCAGGTTTTTAAGTATTAACTAAGTATAGGTTTGGCTTAATGCTTGAATTGACAAATTTGTGAGAAACTATCAAAAAAGATAGCTCAATTTCTGGCGACTCTCTCTAGTTTAATAACCGAAAAAATTGTAAAACCATCTTCTGATTTTTATTATGCTTGATCCAATTTCTCATCAGCACGGTTATGGTTGGTTGCGGAACAAAAGCCAGTTTTTCGGCAACGGAAATCGGACTTTTAAAACCTCTTTGCTGCTGCTATCGGCGATCGCGATGTTGCTACCAGGCTTGGCGGCTGAGGCAGAAATAATCAAAGGAAAAATTGCCAGCTATAGTCCTGAAGATAGGCAGGCAGTCATCGATTTGGGTGAGGAGGACGGTGTTGGTAAACACGATCAAGGCAAGATCAAATTAACTAGTCTTGATAACCCCAACGTAGAATTTATTGGTGCCAACATTGTGGTGGTCAGCGTTGAGGAAAATTCGGCTGTCGTCAGCGTCAGAGAAGCTCCAGGAGTGCAAATTCCGATCCAGTCGGGGGCAGCCGTGACGGTAGATACAGAATCGGGTATTGCCAGACGAGAAGAAGAAGCAAAAATTATTGCGGCACAACAAGCAGAAGAAGCCCGACGTCAACAACAGCTTGAAGAGGCTCGGGCAGAAAAAGCCCGTCGCGAGCGAGAACAGGAGGAGGCTCGTGCGGCGGAGCTTCGTCGTCAGCGAGAACTAGAAGAAGCCCGCATCCAAGAAACTCGCCGCCAACAGCAAATTGAAATACAGCGTGCCGAGGCAGCTCGTCGTCAGCGAAAAATAGAAGAAGCTCGTCAGAGTCAGCCAGAGCCAATTGTCACGGGACAAATTAAACCCGAACCCGAACCTGAGCCTGAAGCAGGCCAGTCTACCGATCTGGCTGAAGCAAAAGAACTGTGGCGCTCTAATTCAGACTCAAACATAAATTCGGCGGACTTGCCCGAAGATTACCTGCAAGCATATACAGCAGCAAGAGAACGGCCTTCTGCCGCAACTCATTATCGGTTCGCCGAGGTTTTGATTAACTATGAAATTACTGATCGAGCCTTGACCTGGCTCGATGAAACTGAGTCGCGCTTTCCTGAGACACAACCAGTTAATAATCTTTATCGTGCAGTCGCTCTGATCCAGCAGGGAAAGGTTAAACAGAGTCAAAACATCTTAACTCTTGCTGAGCTGCCCGAAGATCCCATAATCGATGAGTTTAAAAGTTATCTGTATACCCAAAAGGGTCAATGGGATCGGGTGTCTGAAGTATTTCAAGAGTCAGAATCGGCGGTTACCTACAATAATCGCCTAATTGCTCTTTACTGCATTGAAGCCTTTAACTTTGAGAGAGAGACCGATCTCACTCCCAAAGACTGTCCTTTTGGTGACGTGGCACGGCGATCGCCAGAAGAATGGGATGATTTAGACGATGACGAAATTGAGGCAATTATAGAAGCTTATGATCGCCGCCGAGAAACTATAGCCAAGGTCGGTGAACAGGCACTTGCCGCCTATCCTGAAGACCCTTATATTCTCAATACCATGGGCTTTATCGCTCTCCAGCTAGAAGACTACGAGATGGCTTACGAACGCTATCAGGAACTCGCAACAGTGCTAAATCGCGATGACACTACGCCACCGCGATTTCAGTCCCTCAAGGCTAATGCCATCAAATATGTGAGCAACTATAACCAAAATTACGATTTTCTGGCTCAGAATAGCGTGGATCTCGATTCGATGCGTTCAGATCGCAATTCTTTGAATGATGCCATTATTATTGGCGGAGCAGGCAGTATAATTACTAGCGCCGTAACTAACGATATCAGTCCAGTTGGCTTGATCGGGGGAATTCTGGCTACGTTTTTACGTTACAACAACTCCAGGTCGCGAGTGAGAGATATCGAGCAGGAGCGCAACTCCGTACTCGACCAAATGTATACGACCTTTACCGAAGATCTTGATTTAGTAGCGGCACCACCTAGTCTTGAGGCAGATTCTTTATTGAGTCTGAACTTCAATCCGACTCAACCGAGTCCAGATCCCCTTCCCGCTAATCCAGCCACCAACTCCAATCCCGCAGCTGAACCAAGTCCTAATACTGCTCCTCCTAATCCGTCTCTCCGTTCGGACTCTCCTGAGGTAGAGCAAAAAATGCGTGAGTTTGATCAGTTTTGGGAAAATAACTAAATACCAGCGGCTTGATGGCAAGAAGAAACTCAAACCCACATTCCGCTGTTTGAAAGAGGGAAAAATAATTAAAATATAGCCAAAACCAAAGCTAAAAAGTAAAGAGGTCGCTATCAATTCAGCAATAAGTGTAAAAAATCTAGACCATCTGGGAATCATTGCAGGATTGATAGATGAGATTGGCATTGTTGAGCAATTAAACCAGCGTCTAGGCATCGACTCTAGAAAAAAAGTCAGTACGGTGGACTATAACAAAATGCAGCGCGTACGCGCGATGCGAAGCGAGTCCTTTAGGGCAGATCGTCGTAAGACAACTGGCAAAACTTTGCTTTGCGCGCAATATAAGCAGCGCCAAAAAAAAGCAATAGAGTGGAATAAAATCTAAACTAGAATTGCTAGCCGAGATTTTATTCCACTCCATCGAAAATCTAACTAAATTAAATGTTAATTAGACATGTTAATTGGACATTGATAATGCGATCGCTCTAAAAGCTATTGTATGTGTAACCCGCATAGGTTCTTCTTTCCTGGTTGCGGGGTTTAGCTTTATCAACTTTAATATCGCGATCCATCCATTCTGCACCGTTTAAAGCGTTAATTGCTTTCTGTTCATTTACCTCAGATTCCATTTCGACAAATGCAAAACCTCTGGGTAAACCTGTTTCGCGGTCTTTTGGTACGTGAACCCGCTTGACGTTGCCGTAATCGTTGAAAACTTCGCTTAAATCTTCCTTCTGGATTTCATAAGCTAAGTTACCTACATAAATAGACATATATTAGTTGTCCTCTCAATTGTTGTTGTGTACAGAGAGACGAGATTAGTGGAAAAGAAATACCTCAATATCGATCAGAAAAATCTTTATTACTGAATACAAACTTCGTCGTTAACCTGTCTTCGATTCATCTTGAATCGGTATTGTTACCCTAGCTAGGATATTTTTACTTCGCCAATAAATCTCATTTTTCTTTACATTTCTTAATATAATATTTGGCGGTAAAAGAGATTGTTTGGTCAGAGATTTAGAGATTCAACGATTTCTTCTTCCGATAAATTGGCGTTTATCTTCCCCCGTAACGAATCGGCAATATTCCATAGCCGAGTTTCTAACTGTTTCTTTTAGTCGTTAGTCATTGATTCTTGTTCTTCTCTGCGATCGGGCGATCGCCTACCTCTAGCCATTGTCCACCGCACACCAAAGGTCAAAATAAGAATTTAAAAAATGTTTCTTACCTTTATATTTCCCCTAGTCAAGAAAAACCCCGCCTAGCAATCCATACTAGACGGGAGTAAAGCTTAAAGCTTAAGGCTTATAGCTTTTGGCTTTAAAATTACTTAGCTGCTTGACGCTCTTTAGCCTCGGCAATAACTTCTTCAGCAACGTTCTTAGGACATGGCGCATAGTTACCAAACTCCATGGAGAATTGACCGCGACCAGAAGTCATCGTACGTAGGTCACCGATGTAACCAAACATCTCGCTCAAAGGTACGTCGGCTTTGATGCGTACACCCATAGGCGTGGAGTTTTGCGATTTAATCATGCCACGACGACGGTTCAAGTCACCGATAACATCACCCATATGATCGTCAGGAGTAAATACGTCCACGTTCATAATTGGCTCAAGAATCTGAGGTCCTGCTTTGGGTAAAGTTTGACGGTAGCCAGACTTAGCGGCAATTTCAAAAGCGATCGCACTAGAATCGACAGGGTGGAAAGAACCATCTTTGAGGGTAACTTTCAAATCCACACAGGGGAAACCAGCCAATACACCTTTTTCGATGCTGTTGGCAAAGCCTTTTTCAACGGCAGGCCAGAATTCTCTGGGGACGTTACCACCAGTAACTTTGGACTCAAACTCAAAGCCAGTACCAGGCTCTCCAGGTTCAATCACGTAATCAATCTTACCAAACTGACCAGAACCACCAGACTGTTTCTTGTGGGTGTAGCTATCTTCAACTAGCTTGGTAATCGACTCGCGGTAGGCTACTTGAGGCTTACCAACTTCTACTTCTACACCGTGGGTACGCTTGAGAATATCCACCTTAATATCTAGGTGAAGTTCGCCCATCCCCTTGATGATAGTTTCGCCACTGTCAAAGTCGGTTTCGACATAGAAAGAAGGATCTTCCTGCACCATCTTGCTTAGGGCAGTACCCATTTTCTCAGAAGCACCTTTATTGAGCGGTGTAACGGCGATCGAAATTACAGGCTCGGGGAACACCATTGGTTCGAGCGTCGCTGGGTTCTTCGGATCGCAAAGAGTGTGACCAGTTTGGATGTTTTTCAAACCAACGATCGCAATAATATCCCCTGCTTGCGCAGTGTCGATCTCTTCACGAGAATCGGCATGCATTTCTACCATCCGACCAACACGCTCGGTTTTGCCCGTAGCGGTATCGAGGACAGATTCGCCTTTGTTTAAAGTACCAGAGTAAATCCGCGTAAAGGTCAAGGCACCATAACGGTCATCCATAATTTTGAATGCCAAAGCACGGAAAGGTCCTTCGGGGTCAACAATGGCATATTCGCCAGTTTCGTTACCGTCAAGATCTACTTCAGGTTGTGGGTTAACTTCAGTGGGGTTAGGTAGATAGTCTACTACCGCATCCAAAACGTTCTGTACGCCTTTGTTTTTGAAGGAAGAACCACAGTAAGTAGGGAAGAAAGCTAGCTTACGAGTACCTGTGCGAATACAGGCTTTGATTTCATCGATGGAAAGTTCTTCGCCTTCGAGGTATTTCTCCATCAAGTCATCATCTTGCTCGATCGCAGTTTCAATTAGCTGCTCGCGATACATCGCTACATCGTCAACCATGTCCGCAGGAACATCGGTGATTTCAAAGTTCTCTGGTTTACCCGAATCATCCCAGATCCAGGCTTTCTCAGTTAAAAGATCGACTACGCCAACAAAATCATTTTCCGTACCAATGGGCAACACCATAATCAAGGGAGTTGCCGCCAGAATTTCTTTAACCTGCTTACAGACGCTATAAAAATCAGCACCAGTACGATCTAACTTATTAACATAGATAATACGAGCTACTTTCGAGTCGTTTGCATAACGCCAGTTTGTTTCTGATTGAGGCTCAACCCCACCCGAACCACAGAACACACCTACTCCGCCGTCAAGTACTTTCAAAGAACGGTAAACTTCAATGGTGAAATCTACGTGACCAGGAGTATCAATAATATTTAACTGATGATCCTTCCAGAAACAGCTTGTTGCCGCTGACTGGATGGTAATACCACGCTCTTTCTCCTGATCCATGAAGTCAGTAGTTGCTTCTCCATCATGAACCTCACCAATTTTGTGGCTTTTTCCAGTCAGCTTGAGGATTCTTTCAGTGGTCGTTGTTTTACCAGCATCCACGTGAGCGAAGATGCCTATGTTCCGATATCGAGTAAGGTCTTTCATTTGTGTCTATATACTTGTTTATTACAAACCTCACATTTGCGGAGTTTACCCAAAGGGTAATCATCGTTTAGGTGCTATTTAATGAGGTCATTGATTGTTGCAGATTTAACCCATTTGGGGTTGGAATTTCAACCGTCGGTTAAAGGTTGTGCAGCCAATCTAATTTCTGATGGCAACGATGCTTATTATAATGCCAATTGTTAAATAATTATAAGATATATTTCTAATGCAGGATAGCCAGAAATTACCATAAATGCTAGTAATTGCCGAACTATGGCACGAGTATCCTAGTTATTTAGCGGTATAAACAGCATCTCAAATAAGCCTTTAAAATAAGACAGTCGTTGAAGCTTGTTAAGCAAATTGTCAATTTGTAACTTAGAGAACTTGAAAAACTTCCAAACCTTTATGTGTTGCCGAAAGGGTCGGGTTTGAGATTAATTCAATGACTGGAGCTGGATATTCATCGTTCCTGGCTTCTGAAGAGAGGGGCTGATCTTGATACTCAAACAGTATAGCTTGTTGTTCTTTAACTAGGAGAAAAAAGTCCTTGATGGTTTGTGTTTTAAAAGCGATCAAAGGTGACTAATTAGACTTCAAAAACATCCTCTTAAGTACTTATAGCTTACAGCCTATAGCCAATGGCTTTTTGATAGAATAACCCCTAAGACATCAGTTTTCTATTTGTTCACCCTTCAAAGCGCGATCGCAAATCATTCATGAGTCAAACAGTAGATGTAGTCATAATCGGGAGCGGAATTGGCGGACTGTGCTGCGGGGCGCTGTTGGCAAAATATGGTTATCGCGTCATGGTGTGCGAAAGCCACTCAATTGCGGGTGGTGCAGCCCATAGTTTTGAACGAGATGGCTACAGGTTTGACTCAGGTCCTTCTTTGTATTCGGGACTGTCTTCTAGTCCGACTAATAATCCTCTGCGGCAGGTATTAGATGCAATTGACGAAGATTTAGCTTGGGCAAACTACGACGTTTGGGGCTGTCGCATCCCTGAAGGGGACTTTAATGCTTATGTGGGGGCGGATCAATTCTGTGAGGTGCTGCGGGAGTTTCGAGGGGAAGCAGCGGTAACTCAATGGCGATCGCTCCAGGCAGAGATGAAACCTCTAGCGGAAGCGGTTAATGCTTTGCCTCCCTTAGCAATGCGCTTCGATCTGGGGGCGGCAATCAGCATGGGTCAATATTTGCCTAGCACTATCAAGCACCTGCCCAATATCCTGCGGATGACGGGATCTTTTAGCAAGATTATGGATGGGGTAGTGACAGATCCCTTTATTCGGAATTGGATGGATCTGTTGAGCTTCCTGCTGTCTGGACTACCTGCTGACGGTACGGTGGGGGCAGAAATGGCGTTTATGTTTGCCGAATGGTACAAGCCAGGAGTACAGCTAGATTATCCCTTGGGGGGTAGTGGGGCGATTGTTGAGGCGCTGCTACGGGGCTTAAATAAACGCGGCGGCGAAATTATTTATAACGCCCACGTGGAGCAAGTTTTAGTAGAGCATAATCGGGCAGTAGGGGTACGGTTACGGGGCGGCAAAGAACTTAGAGCCAGCAAAGCAGTGGTGTCTAATGCTTCTATTTGGGACACCCTGTCTCTAATTCCTGATGGTGTATTGCCCCAAAGTTTTGTTAGAGAAAGAGCCAATACTCCTGAGTGCGAGAGCTTTATGCATCTGCATTTAGGTATTGATGCTACGGGTTTAGAAGATCTCGAATGTCACTACATCGTCGTCAATGATTGGGAGCGTAGTATTACCGCCCCGCAAAACGTAATTGTGATGTCGATCCCCAGCGTCTTAGATCCTAGCCTCGCCCCACCTGGCAAACACGGAATTCATGTTTATACTCCAGGCAATGAACCCTACGAGATTTGGGCGGGTTTAGATCGCCGTAGCGACGCTTATCAGCAGTTAAAACAAGAACGAGCCGAAGCAATGTGGCTGGCTTTAGAACGAGTTATCCCCGATATTCGCGATCGCACCGAACTAACTCTAATTGGCACGCCCTTAACCCACAAACGCTATTTACGTCGCCATCATGGCACTTATGGTCCCGCTCATCGGGCAGGAGAAGCACTGTTCCCTGGCTCAACTACGCCCCTGTCGGGCTTACTCTGCTGTGGTGATTCCACCTTTCCTGGGATTGGTATTCCTGCGGTAGCTGCTAGTGGGGCGATCGCCGCTAATACCCTGGCACCCCTACAGAAACATCTAGCAATTTTGTCTTAGAGCTGAAAACTAATAACTAAT
>JBCBWB010000169.1:0-10508 GCA_039817275.1 Cyanobacteria bacterium J06648_1
TAGCTCAGTGCCAGGTTCTTCTTTCAGATTACGACCAATAGCAAACCCCCTTCTCTCTTTTGAGTTGGGGCTTTGTTTTCGCTCTTTTTTGACTTTGCTGATTTAAGAATTTGAAAAATTTAGAAGATCATTACACTTGAGGAAGACTGCCTTTGAAAAGTTATGAGCGCTGATGGTATAGAAGATAAAATCTAAGCGTACATAAAATTAAGTCAATCAAGCTGATAAAGGTAGGCTGAGGCTCCAGTATGAACAAAAGACTCTCGGAGTTGTCCAAGCCGATCTAGACCCTGAAGTATTTCGTCTTTTTCCGTACCTTTGGCGCGTAAAATAAACCAAACCTGGCGACCTTTAAGAGATTGAAGTTCTTGAGTAAGTTTCTGGTGTCTCTCCTCTAGAGAATCGTCGTTGTAAGCATATCGAGCTTTGCCATATACATAGTCTAGATCCTGGTATCCTTTTAGTCTGAGGTAATAATTAAAAGCAGGAACGCCATCGGTATAGACATAAATTTTGTCTCCAGGCTGATTCTCTGCGGCAACATATTCTAAGACTGGTCTAACTTCGTGTTTTAGTTGGGGACTAAACATATAGCTGATAGTGCGATAAATTCCAGGAGTTGTCAGGCTCACTAGACACACACAACCTAAGATTAGCCATAAGATTCTCAGAGGTTGAGAACGCTTGAGACGAGAGAGACGAGAGAATTGCGTCAGCATAAAAACGATGCCTTCTGCCACTATGATCATTCCTAAAGGTGCGAGGAAAAGTACTAGGCGATCGCGAAAAGGATATTGTTGTAGATAGGCAGCGATGAGATTGACAACAAAAGGGGCAATTAAAGCTAAGAATATCTGACGCTGGCGACGATACAGACCAACACAACCTAAAATAAAGGCAAAAATGCCAATTCCGTCTGTAATACCGACAAAGCCCATGGGATGATAAAAGAAACGCCCTAAAGCATCAAAAAGCCATAGAATATCGCCGAATGAGCTAGGATATCGTTCTTCCCAGTTAGAGCTTAAATCTTCATCCGCCAAAGCAGCGCTAATACTAATTGCGTAAAACAAGCCAAAGTTAATTAGCCAGGCTAAATAGACCGTCGAGCGATTGAGAATAATTTTGCGCCACGATTTCCAGGAGGCGGTCAATAAATTCCACCCTTCCAAAGCAGCTAAGACCAATACGGAAGGATAGGAAAGCCAAATCGCCAAACTACCCAGACAGCCAATCTTAAATAGTTCTCGTCGTTGCAATAGGCGATGCTGTGCTGGAAGCAAAACCCAAAATAAGCTTAAAGCGATCGCCACATCGCTAGAGTAGGGCTTCAACTCTGTAGCAAAATAAAGAGTATAGCGACCACTGGCAAATAAAGCGATCGCAATTGGGACTGCCCAAGTCGAACAGTACCGACGGACTAAAAGGTAAAAGACGACCAGAGAGATGAGGCTAGCGAGAAACGGTAACAGTCGCAAAGCATATTCACTATTTCCCCAAAGCTGAGTTGCCAATTTTTCTAACCAGAGAAAACCCAGCGGTGCTGCCTGACTACTGCTCAAAGGCTCGGCTAGTTCGCCATAAGAACGTTTAATAATATTGGCAGCAAGGTTAACCTCATCAACCCAGAGTGACCTATTACTGAGATATTGCACCACACGGGCGATCGCACCCACAAAAACCCAGAATAAAGCGATTTTAGGGGCTAATTTAGTCCAATTATTTGGATTGAAAACGCTCTTGTTTTGCACAGTAGAATATTTGGCTAGTCAAATTTGAATATGATTGAGATGATTGTAACCGACAAAAATATCTCTGAATATTGTGAATATTTTCAAGCGATCGCCAAATAAGAATGAAAACCTCTATTAGTAGGAATAACTTACAAACTTAGCAAAACTCGCATAAGTATTTAATATTGACCTGTTGGGTGCTGTAAACAATACTTTCTTGATTAATCGTACTCGCTACACCAGGGGCAACATAGGTGCTGTCATAACCATTGACGGGAAAACGGCGATTCGCGCCTTGAGGATGATACTCTTTACCCATAGCAAAATCGCACAACAGCATAAATATTCTTGTTTCACTATCCTCTGAAGCATGCCAATAGTTTGTGGCGTAGTTCAAAGCCTTGGTAGACTGCTGCGATCCATAAATACCGTTACCAAACATTCTTCCCGTACATTGTGTCGCATCCGCAGGGGGAATAATTAAACCCTGTTGTAGAATACTCAAGAGATTACTCGCTTTTGTCCCGTGCCAGTGTTGTTTTATATTCCCGATCGCCTGAGACTTTTCACTGAATGCTTCCCTCATGCTGGGAATATCTAATTCATAGATCCGTCTGAGTTTATATTTGGCAGCAACATGGTTTTGATTAATCGTAGACTTGTAGAGGCGATCAATTTGGCGAAAGATCTTTTTACCTTCAATCGTGCTTCCTGGTACTCGGTTAACGGCACATTTAAACATCCGCTGAGGCTGGGAATTGACATTAATCGCTGCATCTAAAGCATTTAAGATCTCATGCTGGCGCTGGATTTCTTGAGAGTCACAAAACTGAGTTTCGTCTAGCTTACTACCTAAAGCCTGGGGAATTAGCCGCAAATATTTACTAACCAGATGACGCAGTTTATATCTATTACTTGCATGAGTTGTGGCAATCTGAATTAGATAATTTCTCGCTTCGGCGATCGCCTGGGGCATAATTTGACCCAAGGGTGTACTAAAGCCCCCTGTAGCTGCATCGTAGACAATATCTGTCTGGGAAGTAATTTGATGAATATTGCTTTTAACTAGATACCGAATTAACTCTTTCGATCGCGGATCTCTGCCGTGTTCTATTTGCTGGGCGGCGATCGCTTCTAATTCTTCGGGAGTTATGATTGTGGTTTGCTGATTATCTGAACTGACTACCTGCGCCTCTGTATAGCCCTTTCTAATCTTTTGCCGCTTAGTGCGCTCAAACTTATCTCTAGCTAGCGCTACCGAACCCAAATAATGATGTTTGCACTGTAAACTACTGCCGACTCGCCCCCATTCGGCAATAAAAGTGCCGTCGTTTTTCAAGCTACCACGCCATACCTTATTAGAATTCTCATCTACTTCGACATAAATTAGCGTGCAGGCATCTAGCGTACTAGACACGGTAGTGGTACACATCATGATTTGTCTTATTTTTAGTTAGTAAAAAAGATAAAAAGGGGAATCAGCCCATTCCCCAATTCAAGTCGTGAATAGCAATTGCCAACCTTTTTAGTAATATAGTACTTATTGATGTAATAGTCAACAAAATAAAACTAGGGTGCGAACAGAAGATGGTACTGTAATAAAAAGACCGATTGGTCTTAAAATAGAGAATCCAAAATAGAGTGTCCAAAGCAAAAGAAACCAAAGCTCGTATAGTTCATCAGGCAGCAGTTGTGTTTAACCAGCAAGGTTATGCAGGGACTTCTATTGGCGATATTATGCAGGTGACAGGCTTAAAAAAAGGAGGAATTTATAATCACTTTAAAAGCAAAGACGAACTAGCTTTAGCCGCATTCGACCATGCAGTAAGTCTTGTCAGTCAAAAAATATGGAATGCCGTGAAAACAAAACGCAACGCCATTGACAGGTTAAACGCTTTGGTCTCAACCTATCTAACATATATCGACAATCCTCCAATTGCTGGTGGCTGTCCGATCTTAAATACGGCGATCGAAACCGATGATACTGATTCACCATTACGCGATCGCGCGTTGGCGGCTATTGATGCCTGGCGTGGCTTAATTGTGCGGATTATTGAGCGGGGTATAAAAAAAGGAGAAGTACAAACAACTGTCGAACCAGATGCGATCGCCACAATTATCATTTGTAATATTGAAGGAGCAATGATGATGAGCAAACTAGATCGCAACCCTGTTCATTTAAGAAGGGCTGTATCTCACCTGCAACAGTATCTGCGAGAGAGTCTTTAATCAGTCAACAGTCAACAGTTAACAGTTAACAGGGAGCAATTAGTAATTAGATCATGCTGCAATTTTATTACCATCCCTTGTCTCCCTTATCTCGACGTGTTTGGATCGCTTTACTAGAAAAAGAAATTCAGTTTGAACCAATAATCATTAATCTTGCCGATGGAGAACAATTCAAGCCCGATTTTCTCAAAATCAGTCCCTTCCATCATGTCCCCGTAATTGTCGATGATGGTTTGCGCGTCTTAGAGTCTCTGGCAATTCTAGATTATCTCGAAAGTAAATACCCCCAACAGCCATTGCTACCAAGAGATCCTGCTCAAATAGCCAATGTCAGAATGGCGCAGATGGTAGCAAATAACGAACTATCTTCCCTCGTAATCCCTCTGATGGTTGAAACCGAAGATTCACCACAGTTAGCCCAGGCAAGACGTAAAATAAAGCGAATAGTCAAGTTTTTAGCCGAGTTGCTGGGAAATAACCCTTATTTTGGCGGCGATCGCTTTTCTCTAGGAGATATTGTGGCAGGAAATAGTATTTTGCTAGTCGGCAAATTAGGTTTCGATCTGAGTCAGTTTGAAACGATAGAATGCTGGTGCGATCGCCTGATGCAGAGAGAAGCCTGGCAACAAACTCAGCCAAATGACCAACAGGTAGCTATATTCAAGCAAACTGTACAGAAGTTATTAAGCTCAAAATCGTAGTTTGGGATTTTTGAATTTTCAATACTACCCACTACCCTCCTACCTGCCTCCTTCAATCAACAGGCAACAACATCCTAGGCTCAATCCCCGACCAAGTTGCTTGGGTAACTCTACTAGCAGCTTCTTTAGTTTTGATGATTAACAAATTGCTATAAAGATAGCGATCAAGTGTGTCTAATTCCTGCCCAGATAACGTCGTTTCTCTTTGACTAGTATGAAAATAAGATAACCAAGTATCAATTAACTTCTGGTTGAATTTTTGTTTGACTTCTACAGATTGATTGCGATCAGGAATTTCTGATCGAAAACTTTCTAAATCAGTAGTTAGGACATTGTAGTTGACCTGGCTATATATCTGCCATTGTTTTGACCATTCAGCATAGGGTAAGAAATCTTCAATTGCGTGAGCATCAGCGTCAGCGTCAATGTAAGCGGCAGCGTAAGCGATCGCGTTAGTGTAAGCTTCATCGTAGGAGTTAGCGTCAGCGTAAGCTTCAACGATAGCGTAAGCGTAAGTGTATTCGCCAGCGATAGCGTAAGCGATAGCGTAAGCGATAGCCATTGCCCTTTTACCTAAGTACTTAATATCTCCATCAGTTGGGTCGGTTACTTTTTCTACCCAAGCTAATAGATTGTGTAGCTGTGGCGTATTAATTAACCGCTGGGTTTCTTTCTCCATTAATAATAATAAGTCGTCGCTATTATCCTTAATCCCTGCTACCAATAAAAAGACTTCACGCCATCGTTCATCTGTTAAGTGTTCTTGAACTAAATTCTCGATACGGCGATTATCTTGGCTAATATATTTTGCTGTTAGATACTCTTGTAAAGTTAAATGAGAAAAAGAATAAATATCCTTGGCTCGCTCAACTAAAATTCCTTGTTGAATTGCTATTGCTTCCAAAACTCTGTCTGTATCGATATATTTAGCATCACCCGAAGTATCGCTTAAAAATACCTGGATGTATTCTAAGATTCTATCTTTGGTAAAGAACAGCTCATTGGCAGCAAAGAAATCGTGAGCTAACTCTGCCAGTAATGCTAGCTCTAGGTTAATATTCCAATTAGCATAAATATCTTTGATATTGTCCCTCTTAATCCCTCGCTTTTCCGCGTCCCACTTGCGCAAGAGAATATCTAAGGCATCGGCATAAAGCTGATTTCTTTGGGCAGGAAAATCTTCGTAAGTACCATAGGTAATACACAAAAAAGTAAGCAATAGCGGCGTTTGTGCCAATTCTAAGGATGCTTTATATTCAGGTTGACTAAGTTTTGTCCAACATGCACCCGCTAAATCATGTTCTCGATCGCCTGGGGAACTAAACCAGTTATTAATAAATCTCTCAATTTGTGCGCGATCAAAGTCCGCTAACTCCACCGTCGTAAAACCAGTTAAGTCACTTTTAAAAGCCGCAACGCGACAGGAAAGAATAAAACGATTGTCGCTATATTTAGTTTTCAGTTTGGCAATACTATCCTGTACCAGATCGGCATAATCTTTAGGTACTTCATCCAAACCATCAAAGAGCAACAACAACTTACCCTGCTTTAGATAATTGATCGCCGCCTGTTTTTTATCGGGAAAATTAAAATAAGCTAACTCATCAGCGATCGCACTTTCTAGATCGACTACCCCCTGGTTAAACTGCTTCAACTCCACCATGACGGGAATACAATCATAATCATAATTCCCCGCTTCCCCTTTAATCGCTTCCAAACCCACTCTTCTAAGAAAAGTAGACTTGCCCGCCCCAGGATTGCCCAAAACATAGAGATATTGATGCTCATTCGCCACTTTGCCACCATTGACGGGTTGTGACTCCCCCCGCTGCAATCTACGGCTAGCTGTACCCAGATAATCATCCTTCAAAGCATCTAACGATCCATATCGATGCAAAATGCTCAGGCGATCGAGAAACTTGACGGCGGTATAAACATCCTCCAGATCGATATCCTGCGTCATGCCGAATAAACGAATTTTGCCATAGCGATCGCAGTATTTAGTCGCGTAAGCCTCTGCTGCCTTAGCTGCTTGCTGCTGAGTTGTAAAGTGATCATATATCTTGCTGGCTAGCTGAGTACCCAACCCCACGAAAGAATTAGCAGTAGATCTAGCCAAAGGATCGTCAAGCTTATCGACAATGTAATTATCATCAGGGGATGTCGCCATAGAATTACTCGCTCACTACCTACAGCCTCATTTTAGAGGTTATCAAAAAAGTATGATTGGTCACTTTCGATCCCTCTTCATAAGTGGGGCAAGGGGGGATCTAGACAACTTAAAATTACTTTTCAGACATCCTAAACTTTCCAGAAACTTTTCGTACTTTTCCCCCAAACTATTCGATTTAGATTCGTAATCGTTATAGTTAATTTCCTTATGCTCAAGGTTATCATTTTGGGATATTAGGGATTGGGGATTGGAAACTCGTAACAGTACCCTTGTATTGAAGATTCTTATTTAGTGCGTAACATCGGTTATTAATGAGATCTCATCGGGCGATCGCTTTAAAGCAGCTTCGATCTATGATTATTTTGGATAAAATTGTGATAAATTACTAAGCTTCCCAAAATGACCTTAACTACTTATAAATGGTCAATTGAAGAATGGCACGATCTAGTCAGCACGGGCTTACTCGAAGGAAAAGCGGTGGAATTCCTCGAAGGAGAAATAATTGAAGTGAGTCCAGAAGGAGTCGAACATAGCTACACCAATCGTTCTGTTGTTAAATATCTTCGACAGCTATTTGAGCAAAAAGCTGAAATAATTCAGGCTCAACCAATTACCCTAGACAATAGTGAACCCGAACCTGATATTACGGTTGCTCAACTGCCAGAAACTATCTACAAGAAGCACCATCCATATCCCCAGGACATTTACTTTTTGATTGAAGTCTCCAATCGAACTTTGAAAAAAGATCTAGAGCAAAAAATCATTACCTATGCCCGTAACGGTATTCCTGAATATTGGATCGTCGATCTAGTCAATAAAAAGCTGATCGTTCATACTCAGGTACAAAATAACACCTACCTGCAAGTTACTGAACATAAGACAGGAACGGTTTCGCCGATTGCCTTTCCTAATATTGCGATCGCTTTAAATAAACTGCTATTGTTCTGACTAAATAATTGAAACAGTTGAATTGGCAACCCAAAAACCGATCAACAAATAGTTTTTTAGACATAAATCGAAGAGGAAATATGACTCTAACCACCTACAAATGGTCGATTGAAGAATGGCACGAATTAGTAAATACTGGCTTACTCGAAGGTAAATCAGTAGAGTTTTTGGAAGGAGAAATTATCGAAGTGAGTCCAGAAGGAGTCGAACATAGCTACACAAATAATAGTGTAGTAAAGTATTTACGAAATGTATTGGCAGACATAGCCGAAGTGAGAGAGTCACATCCAGTTACTCTGGACAATAGTGAACCAGAGCCAGATATAGCTATAGTCAGACTCCCCGAAACTATCTACAAAAAGCATCATCCTTATCCCCAAGACATTTACTTTCTGGTTGAAATTTCTAATCGCACTTTGAAACAAGATCTAGAGCAAAAAGCTGTTACTTACGCTCGTAACGGCATACCAGAATACTGGATTATCGATCTGGTCAACAAAAAGCTAATTGTCCATACTCAGGTACAAGATAATACCTACCTGCAAGTTACCGAATACAAGACAGGAACAGTCTCTCCCGTTGCTTTTCCTCATATTGCGATCGCTTTAGATAAAATTTTGCTGTTTTAGTTATTGAATAAAAATATTGCTCAAAATATTGCTCAAAATATTGCTCACAAATGCTGTAGCTCAAAGATTGAGATCAGTCAGCGCCAAATATCAGATTATTCATTGTAAACTAGGTTTTGCTCACGCTTAGAAGGGTAATCATGGAGATAGAATATCCAGAAGACTTAAAATATCTCGATAGTCACGAATATGTTCGCTTTGATGGGGAAATTGCTACCATCGGCGTTAGCGCTTTTGCCATCGACCAGCTTGGCGACGTAGTGTTTTTAGAGCTTCCCGAAGTTGGCGATGCAATAGAGGTGGGAGAAAGTATCGGCACAATTGAATCGGTTAAAGCCGTAGAGGATTTGTATCCTCCTGTATCGGGAACAGTAATTGAACGCAATGATGGTGCCATTGATGCCCCAGAAACTCTCGCCGAAGATCCTTATGGCGAAGGCTGGCTGCTCAAAGTTAAAGTAGACGATCCTGATGCTGAATTAGAAGATGCCCTTTCCGCTAAAGAATACCGCGCTCAGGTAGAAGGGATGGAAGAGTAATCCTTTTGTAATATTATTTTATACTAACAGCGTTTTCCTGATCGATATGATTCTCGGTAGTTTTTCCTTGGCTTTGAACAGTCAAAAAAATTTCTGTTGGATAAGCTTCCGCGATCGCTCTTATTTTAGATCTTAGGAAGATGGCGACAGCAAAGTAATTACTGAGATTCCTGACAAATTAGCTACTCCTAAAGTAAGTAAAATTTGTTAATGTTTATTACAAATCGCTCGGAATAGTGGTTGAGCCTAACTTTGGGCAATGCCACCCTTTTTTTTATCTAGAAAGTTTAATAAAAAGACTCTTATGGTTAATTTAGATTTTGCCGCGGAATCCCGAATGGCAGCCCCCCAAGCAAATGTAACGCCACAAAACTCAGCTCAGACTGATGTTTTTGCCCAACGACACATTGGCGTAAATCAGCAGCAGATTGAGGAGATGCTGCAAATATTGGGAGTTGATAGTTTAGATGCCTTGATCGAACAAACTGTCCCCGCAGCAATTAGTTTGCATAAACCATTACAGTTGCCCGAAGCTAGAAGTGAAGCAACAGCATTAGCTAGATTAAAAGCGATCGCCAATAAAAACCAGGTATATCGTTCTTTTATCGGTCAGGGGTATCATAACTGCATCACTCCAGCAGTAATTTTGCGTAATGTTTTAGAAAATCCAGGCTGGTACACTTCCTACACTCCCTATCAGGCAGAAATTGCTCAGGGCAGATTAGAAGCCTTGCTCAACTACCAGACGATGGTTGTAGACTTGACTGGTTTGGAAATTGCTAACTCTTCTTTGTTGGATGAAGGGACAGCGGCAGCCGAAGCCATGAGCATGAGCTACGGGGCATGTAAAACTAAAGCCAATGCTTTCTTTATTGATGCAGGTTGTCATCCCCAAACTATAGAAGTAGTAAAGACTCGCGCTTTACCTTTGGGGATTGAAGTAATTATCGATCATTACGCTAATTTTGATTTCTCTACACCAATTTTTGGTGCCTTGCTTCAGTATCCCGCTACTGACGGGACAATTAATGACTATCGTTCCTTTATCGAGCGGGTACATGAGGTAAAAGCCCTAGCTACCGTTGCTGCCGATATTTTAAGTTTGACTCTTTTGACTCCTCCTGGAGAATTTGGGGCAGATATTGCCGTGGGCAGTACCCAGAGATTGGGTGTTCCCTTGGGTTATGGTGGTCCTCATGCAGCTTATTTTGCTACCAAAGCCAAATATCAACGACAGGTTCCAGGCAGAATTGTTGGCGTTTCCAAAGATGTCCACGGTAAGCCAGCACTGCGTCTAGCATTACAAACCAGAGAGCAGCATATCCGCCGCGAAAAAGCCACTAGCAACATCTGTACAGCTCAGGTGCTCTTGGCGGTAATTGCCTCCATGTATGGTGTCTATCACGGTGCGGCAGGCATCAAAGCGATCGCCCAAAGAATTCATTTGCTGACAGCGACTCTGGCTACAGGGCTACGGGAGCTGGGCTATGAAGTGAGCAATCAGTCTTTCTTCGACACGATCAAAGTAAACACAGGAGAAAATAGCGCCGCCGATC
>JBCBWB010000016.1:0-10377 GCA_039817275.1 Cyanobacteria bacterium J06648_1
CTCCAGTTCCGCAATCAGATCCATGCGAGTGGGCAACTCTCGACTGACTAAAGCTCGAATTCGCGATCGCAATTCTGTTGCTGCTTTCTCGGTGAAAGTAACTGCAACTATCTCCAAGGGCGATAAATTTCTCTCCTGTAAATAGTAAAGATATCGCTCCGCCAACATATGAGTCTTTCCCGTACCCGCCCCTGCCGTAATGACGACACTACAGGGTGCATAAGCCGCTGCTTCTTGTTCTGGGGTTAGGTTCGACATCTAAAATACACGCTCGATCTAAATTAGCTGCGTATATGGTAACTGCTCGTGAATGAACTTTCACTTAACTCTATTGTTTGAATCCTAAGATCAGACTAACCAATTAAATTAGCAGAATACTGGGTAAAAGAAGAATCAACAGCAGTAAGTACATCAACTGGATTATAGTCTAGGTTTTATCTCGATATTTCTTTCTATTTATTTTGGTTGATATACCGAAAAATCTACACCGTGAATCAACTCATCATTGATAAAAAGTTCTATACGATATTCTCCTACTGGATCTCCCTTATCTAACCACATTGGCATTGTTGTAATACCCTCTGCTCTTCGCGCAGGAAAGAAAAATTGTTGTTTTGAATCTACTGAAGATGCAATTTCTTCGATTATTTCCCCAGTTTCATTGGAAAGTTTTGCTTCATCAGGAGAAAAAAGGGTGCAGCGGAAATTGTAAGGTTTATTATCAGGAGGAAAAATTGTAAAGCCAAAATAAAAGCCTTCGTCTTTGGTAAATAATGGAATAGATATCTTATCTTCAAACACTAGAGTTACATCGTTGCGGTTTTCAATTACGCCAAATTTAATTTGAAAATCACTATCTTTAGGATTGTTGCTAGCTGAAGATTTTTTGGTTGTCCAAATTCCATTTTGCTGTTTAAAGAAAACAAAATTGCGTGTCTTTTGGGTACCAATAAAAAACTTTCCCACAGGAGGATAATTAGCGCTAATTACAACTGCATCTAATCACGATTCATCTGCTTCTTTTTTAAACAATGACCATACTTCATCAACTTCACTCTTTAGTAATTCAGCATCTTCCATGTTTAAATTAGTTGAATACTGCAACATAATACCAGGTTCACTTTTACGGTAATATATCTTACCTACAGCATCTACAACAATTTTATTTCCTGACGGCAAAGTTATTTTTTTATTCCTGGCAACATTAAATCCAAATGTCCACATAATATTTTTCTTGATACTATTTATTTATCCTAACAAGATTTGAATTATGCATATTTACTTTTGTATTTAACAGCTTGAATATGGACATAGCAGAACTATTTCAAAATGGTCAAAGTACAGGCTGTGCCGCTTCCTCCGAAATATCGTTTTCCTGGTGACAAGGTTTTAATTAAGCAAGTTGTTATGCAGTAGTGCTTTTGCCAGAGCAAGATCCCTGGAATGATTAGTTTGATAGTCTGAAGCAATTTTCTGCTGATTTTATGGATAAGCGATCGCCACCAGAAATACAAGACCGAGAAGATATCTTTGAATGAAAGTTCTGTCTTGGTTTTGTCTTAACTGTCAACTTTCCCCACTATTGCCGATCAAATACAGCAGTGCCATGCGAGTAGCTACTCCGCTGGTTACCTGCTTGGAAACGAGACTGAGATCAGGGTCGTCCATCAGATCGGAAGTAATTTCCACGCCGCGATTGGTAGGACCAGGGTGGAGTAATTTAACATCAGGCTGACATACTTTTAGGCGATCGCGAGTCACTCCAAACAGTTGATGATATTCCCGTAAACTAGGGATGAAATTAGCCGTCATACGTTCTTTTTGCAGCCGCAGCGTCATCACAAAGTCGGCATCCTGTAACGCGGGAGTCAATTCCCAATGGATATACAG
The DNA here is from genome assembly GCA_039817275.1 of Cyanobacteria bacterium J06648_1. GTDB lineage: Bacteria > Cyanobacteriota > Cyanobacteriia > Cyanobacteriales > Xenococcaceae > Waterburya. Next base: position 1,891 of record JBCBWB010000016.1, read on the forward strand.
TTTTCCCTCAGCATCAGGATCGATCATTGCTAAGAATGCTTTAGGTAAGAGAGTTGCAGGCGCACAAAGATGTACTTCTGCCCCTGCGGTGGTAAGGCTGTAGATATTGGAACGGGCGACTCTAGAATGAAGAATATCACCCACAATGGCGATCTTTTTTCCCTTGAGCAATTCTAGTCGAGGATTGTCCCTGTCTAGATCGGTAGTGAGGGTAAATAAATCTAGCAAAGCCTGAGAAGGATGTTGGTGTAAACCATCTCCCGCATTGAGAATTGTCACCCCAGAATTAAGTCGATCCATCTCCTGAGCAATTATTTGCGGTACACCTGCCTCTTTGTGGCGGATGACCATAATGTTTGCACCCATAGCCAGATAGGTTTTTGCCGTATCTAAAATAGTTTCTCCCTTACTAAGAGAAGAACTACCTGGAGAGAAGTTTAAAATATCGGCGGACAATCTTTTGGCAGCTAACTCAAAACTGCTGCGGGTGCGGGTAGAAGGTTCAAAAAACATGTTGGCGACCACTCTTCCCTGAAGTGCGGGGACTTTTTTAGTTCTACCAGTCAATACCTTCTGAAAACTAGCTGCGGTTTGTAAAACTGTCTCGTATTCCTCCGTCGAAAAATCAATCAGGGAGAGGATGTGCCGTCTTGTCCAGGTAGTCGCTGCCATATTAATTAACCGATAGAGACAAGGCTGTGCCTTGCTGGTACGGATCATTACTCATTAAAACATCCATCAGGGTATCAGGTTATAGATCTTTCAACAATTCTTTGCTGCCAGACTGAACGGCAAAACTAAACAGTAAAATATTGCCCAGACAAAATTAGCGCCCAAACTACCGAAGTAGCCTGAGCGCCTGATTAGTTTATATACCAGCCTTTTATAGATGTTGGCTGGCGGTATTTATATGCTTATTTTAGAAAACTATTTGAGTCTTAATCGTGATCTAAATCTCTGTTTGTCAGTGAAGTTATACAGTGTAATTTAATCAGTTAATAGAACTCACACTAAAAGTAACGCTCAAACTACCGAAGTAGCCTGAGCGTCTTGTGTTTCTTATAGTTCAGCCTTTTATAATTGGTGGCTGGTGTTATTTATATTGATACTGCTATTTTATGCCGCTAATTTAATCGAGATTGCGATCGCCATCGTACTTTGCGTGTGAATGTGATCGAAGTATTATCAGCTACGTTTAGATAACATCAGCTTCAGCATTAAGCTGGGTTAGTTCAAGGCTTGCATTCCAAAGTTCTCTGGCTTTGTCTTCATCGTAGGATTCTCTTGAAGATTCAATCATCTTCCAGGTACTAAAGTATTTACCTGTAGTATTGGCTAATTCTGGATCGGTAATTAGTCTGGCTAGAGCTTTTCCTGCTTGTTCCATGGTATTGACGTTAGGGACAAATTTGCACAAGAACGGCAAAATATTGTTCCAGACAAACTTAGCAGTGGGGGTATAGTCGCTTGCTAACCCCGAACCTGGCATCAGCCCTGGGTTAAAGACATTAACGGTAATAGGCGGAGTTGAGTTATCTGTGTCTGCTTGTAGACGACGGGACAGTTCATAAGCACAAAGAACATTACAGAGTTTAGAAGTGGTGTAGGCGATGCGTCCAACTGTGCCGATATCTTTATTTTTTAGTTCGGGATCTTGTTCAGGATGAGCCATCAGTTGGGGATCGCGCCAGTAGGGTGCTGGCATACCAGTTGTTTTGCTGCTGTCGTGGGTATCGCTGCTGACAAAAACGATTCTAGCGGGGGAAACTAGCTGTTTGAGCAGTAAATTGACCAACAGGAAATGTCCCAGATGATTTACACCAAAGGTAGTATCAAAACCCTCTGCGGTGTAGGTTTGCTGCTGGATAAACTGCACCCCCGCATTACAGATAATTCCCTGAAGGGGCGGTAGATTGCGATCGCCAAATTCACGGACAAAAGCCTGAATCGAAGCAAAAGATGCTAGATCTAGGCTCATTGTCTCTAGCTGCTGGGTATTGCTGGCAGCTTTAATCTGGGCAACGGCTGATTCCGCTTTAACTGAATTACGACAGGCAAGTACTAGATATAATTCTGGATCTGTTGCTAACTGTTGGGCGCAGTGATAGCCCAAGCCGCTATTGCCGCCTGTAATAATTATCGTCTTCATCTCTTAATTCTCCTCACTATTAGCAGATCCAACTTTTAACCACTCTCGTATTTCTGGCGGTAAGTTTATTCTCTGTCTAATTTGGGGATTTATACAAACGTGTCGGGTTTGCGCCTTGACCAAAACTCGCTCTAAATTAGCGATCGCCGAGATCTGATAAGCGATCGCCAGTTCACTCTGATTAACTAAACTAGTAACTAAATTTATCTTAATGCGATCGCCACAGAAAAGCGGACGTAAAAAATCGATTTCGGCATGAACAATAGGTAAGGCAAGATTACCCTCGCGGATCATTTGATTGAGGTTAATTCCCGCTATGGCTAAAGACTCTTCATAGGCTTCATGACAAATTTCTAATCCCTTCGCAAAATAAACGACTCCCGCAGCATCGGTATCGCTTAAATAAATACGCCGTTGGTAATTAAAGTTCAATTTCTTGACCCAGCTAGAAACAAACTAATTTTAGTAGGATGTCTAGTATGTAAGAGGCGAAATTAATGAAAAGCTTAATTACAGTCTATGTTTGAACAACAGCCACAGTCGATCCAGCAGAAAGTTAAATCCATGGCAAATAATTCAGCAGATAAAGATCCTTCTGGCTGGTTTGAACCTTTATACGCCGATGCATCGGGAGACACGACACAAGTACCCTGGGCAAAGAATCAGGCTCATCCTTATCTCCAACAGTGGCTAGAAACCTATCCCCCAGAGACAGCAGCTAAAACAGCTTTAGTCATTGGCTGCGGTTTGGGAGACGATGCCGAACTTCTATCTGAATTGGGTTATCAGGTGACGGCTTTTGATATTTCCCCGACAGCGATCGCCTGGTGTCAACAAAGATTTCCTGATTCTCAGGTGGATTACCAGGTAGCAGATTTATTTAGTCTCGATCCTAACTGGCAGGGTAAGTTTGATTTTGTCTTTGAGTGTCGGACAATTCAGGCTTTACCTTTAGATGTGCGATCGCAGGTTACTAGCGCGATCGCTCCTTTGGTAGCCAAAGAAGGAACCTTGATCGTTGTGACTCGCCACCGTGAAGAGAATACGATACCGGAAGGACCTCCCTGGGCTTTATCTAGTGCTGAACTAGGGCAATTTGTAAAGTCAGGCTTGACAGAAGTAAGACGCGATCGCTTTATTGAAGGCGAACAAAACAAGGTCGAACAGCTTCGTCTAGAGTATCATCTTATTTAGTCGGGCGATCGCTATTTAGAACCAGGATTTAGCTCTAAAACTGCACTGGCATATTGTTTGCCGTCTACAAATTCAACTCCACACTTGAGCCAAGTTCTTTCATCTGAGCGAAAATTAAATTTTAATTACTGATAAATGTTTCTTTCCTGACACAGCGATCGATGACCCAGAAAAGCGAACGAGAGAAGATGCTAAATAATGAGCTATATTTAGCGACAGATCCCGAACTAGCGGCAATGCAGTTAAAGGCTCAACAGTTACTTCACGAGCTAAACTTTTGTCCTCCCGACAGAGTTCAAGAGCAAAAAGCAATTGTTCTCCGTTTATTTGGCAAGATTGGGGCTAACTTTACCATTAGACCGCCATTTTATTGCGATTACGGCTGTCATATTATTGCTGGCGACAATTTATATATTAATTATGACTGTACGATTCTCGACTGTAACCATGTCTATCTAGGAAATAACGTTTTACTGGCACCCAAGGTTCAAATCTATGCAGCCTATCATCCAACAGATCCGCAAATTAGACTGTCGGGAAAAGAATTAGCTGCCCCTGTAACTATTGGCGATAATGTTTGGCTAGGCGGCGGCGTAATTGTCAGTCCTGGAGTAACGATTGGTTCAAACGTATCTATTGGGGCAGGTAGCGTTGTGACTAAAGATATACCTGATAATATAGTGGCGGTAGGTAATCCTTGTCGTGCGATTAAGACTGTTGAATCTTAATTCGTAAAAGTTATATTGCGATCGCCATTTGCCAATTTTAGACTGCGTTAATCCGTACCCAAAACAAATGAACTAACGACTAAAATTGCGTTATTTTAAAGAATAAGAATTTACCCAAACTTAGTTTAAATGAGCTTATTCAACCTGCAAGCGCCCTTTGAACCAGGGGGAGATCAGCCAGAAGCGATCGCGCAATTAACCGATTCGCTCAACCAAGGAAACCGTTTTCAAACTTTGTTAGGGGCGACAGGTACAGGTAAAACTTTTTCGGTGGCGAATCTGATTCAAAATGTCGAGAAGCCAACCTTAGTTTTGGCGCACAACAAGACTTTAGCCGCCCAGCTATGTAATGAGTTGCGCTTGTTTTTCCCAGACAATGCCGTTGAGTATTTTGTCAGTTATTACGACTATTATCAGCCCGAGGCGTATATTCCCGTCAGCGATACTTACATTGAGAAAACAGCCTCGATTAACGACGAGATCGATATGCTGCGTCATTCGGCAACGCGATCGCTTTTTGAACGTAAAGACGTGATTGTAGTGGCTTCGATTAGCTGTATTTATGGTTTGGGAATGCCAGCGGAGTATCTCAAGGCGGCTGTGCCTCTAAAGTTAGGTATGGAGGTTAATCAGCGGGAGTTGCTCAGAGATTTGGTCACGGTGCAGTATTCGCGCAATGATATTGAACTGGAACGAGGGCGCTTTCGGGTTAAGGGAGACGTGTTAGAGATTGTTCCCGCCTATGAAGATCGAGTAATTCGGGTGGAGTTCTTTGGGGACGAGATTGAGGCTATTCGCTATGTCGATCCCGTTACGGGAGAGATCTTACAGAGTATGAATGGAGTAAGTATTTATCCTGCCCGACACTTTGTTACTCCTAAAGAGAGACTCGAAGCAGCCTGTTTAAACATCCGTCAGGAATTGGAAGGGCGACTGATCGAACTCGAAAGTGAGAATAAATTATTAGAAGCGCAAAGGTTAGAACAGCGTTGTCGTTATGATTTGGAACTATTGCAAGAAGTTGGCTACTGTAACGGGGTAGAAAATTACTCGCGTCATTTGGCGGGCAAGAAACCAGGCGCACCCCCCGAATGTCTGATCGATTATTTTCCCGATGACTGGTTATTGGTAGTTGATGAATCTCACGTTAGTGTACCGCAACTGCGAGGGATGTATAATGGCGATCGCGCTCGTAAAAGGGTTCTCATCGATCATGGTTTTCGGCTGCCTTCAGCGGCGGATAATCGCCCTCTCAAGGCGGATGAGTTTTGGGAGAAGGTAAATCAGTGTGTGTTTGTCTCGGCGACTCCTGCTAAGTGGGAACTGGAACAGTCGGAAGAACGGGTAGCCCAGCAGATTATTCGTCCGACAGGGGTAATCGATCCAGAGATTATGGTACGTCCTACAGAAGGACAGGTGGACGATCTCTACGGAGAAATTCACGAACGGATTGCTAAAGGTGAGCGGGTTTTGGTAACTACCCTAACGAAGAAAATGTCGGAAGACTTGAGCGAATATTTTGCCGAACGGGATCTTAAGGTGCAGTATTTGCATTCTGAGATTAAATCGATCGAACGGATTGAAATTTTGCAGTCTTTGCGTAAAGGCGAGGTTGATGTTTTGATTGGGGTTAACCTGCTGCGGGAAGGTTTAGATCTGCCTGAAGTGTCTCTCGTGGCAATACTAGATGCGGACAAAGAAGGTTTTCTACGTTCGGAAAGCTCAATTATCCAGACTATCGGTAGGGCGGCGCGACACGTCGAGGGACAGGCTATTTTGTATGCCGATAATATGACCAAGAGTATGGCAAGGGCGATCGAGGAGACGGAAAGAAGACGTAATATTCAGACAGCCTACAATAAGCGTCACAATATTACACCCAAGCCGATTATTAAAAACGAAGAGAATTCGATTCTGGCTTATTTGGATATCTCACGCCGTTTAAATTCCGAACAGCTTGAAGAGGTTTACGAAAAATCCTACGATCTGCCACTAGAGAAGATTCCCGCCCTGATCGAACAGCTAGAAGCGAAAATGAAAGACGCGGCTAAAGAAATGGAGTTTGAAGAAGCTGCCAAATATCGCGATCGCATTTTGAAGCTAAGGGATCGACTATTGGGTAGAAGTAAACGTTAGATTTGTCTATTCCCTAGCCTGGACAAATTCAAGAATTCTAAATCTGACTAGGCTGATATCAAAATAGCAGTCTTGCAAAGAGTAGAGACAAGACATACCTTGTCTCTACAATAAAAATCTAGTACTGACAGACATCCTCCATAATTTCTACCTGTGCTGAAGTTTCGGGCTGTTCTTCAACGCAAAATTCTGCTAATTCTGCCCCTAGTTCTTCTAGTTCTTGACTCACTTCGGCAATCTCTTGGTTTACCTCTTGGACGGCATCAATCTCTAGTTCCTCGGCAATATCGTTCAAGCCTTCGGCTGAAATATCAACACACTTTCCTTCAACGCGGATATAAGTCTCGTATGGACAGCTATTCTCTGCCTTGACATAGTGATTGACAAACAGCGGTAAGCACAGGGCAATTAGCGGTAGCGTGATTTTAATCTGATTAATTCTTTCTTTGGTAGCCATAATCTTAACCAAGCCGAGTAACATAATTGTGATTCTTATGCTCTAACTTTGGGCTATATTAGGCTCTTTGCCTTTGATCTAGATCTCACTTATTGGTGATTAGACAAGTTGGTAGGTAGTAGGTAGTAGGTAGTAGGTAGTAGGTAGTGTTCTAGTTTGAATGCGTAGCGCTATAAATTACGTCTGATGTGAATTAAACAAAAGACTCAATATCCTTTTCTATCGTACAAAATTTATCTTCAAATACAAAAACCCATATTGGGGGAACTTTCCCCCAAACCCCAATCTCGCGCATTCCCTTGCGCCTTACGGCGACGCGGGGTCGCTCGCCTGATGGGGACGTGACGACTTCCCCATACCCCTCCGTAAAAGAGTTGTACTTTTCGGCTTGATGAGATTTGACATTTGAAACTAATTTTTAAAACATTCAAGAAAAATCGAATCTGCCAAACTTTGGCAATATCTACAACTATCCTTGCACTTTATAGGGGCTAGGGATTTTAGAGGTTTGTGTTGTCAAGCTGATTCACATTAGACGTAAATTATGAAACTAAAAATGAAGTAGGAATTCGCGACAGTTACAAATAGAGTTTCGATCGCGATTTTGGGGATAGATTTTCCTGATAATGGTTTGAGTTCCAAAATCATGGGTGGGAAGAACATTAGCTGTAATTTAGCTGTAGGACTCACTAATTCAGAATCGCCAACTAATTGGGGTAGGGGAGTAAGTTCTAAATTGTCTTGAGATACTTGATTTACGGGGTGATATGCTACCACCGAACCTGCCGCATTTACTGCTAGCCAGTAAGTTAGCGGAAAACGACAGTTTAGTTCTTGTTGCCAGACTGTATTGATTTGAGCCTGAAATAGCAGCCAAAGAATAAGAGCGAACGGCAAATATTGAAATCCCGCTAGATATCCCATTATTAGCGGAAAAATTGACCACCAGTCTACTTTTTTAAAATAGCTCTGAAAAACTAACCACTGCACCGCACCCTGAATTAGAAATAGACATAGATTCAACAAGTGAAAATAGTTATTGTAGAGCCATAATCATATAGGATGATCGGCAAACTCAGCCGTGTTTACGGGATTATAAGCAGCATGGACATACCATAGCAGAACCAAAATACTGTATGTACTATATGCTACAGAGTTTACTGCTACAGCAATAATCCATTCACGAATAAAATATCTACGGAGAAAAAAGTATTGTAAAAACCCATTGATTGAACCGATAAACAAACCAACTATACAGCCAGCTATCAAGCCGATAATAGTGCTGGCAACAAAGTTATCCTGCATGTAAATTACAGAAGTAGTTTTGTGAGCTATGTAGGTGATGGCCAGATCTCCTGCAATAGTTAAAAGACAAAATAAAGTAATAAAACTTACTCTGTCTAGAGGTTTAACCAGCAGTTCTCTAAAATCTTGATACGCAGCAGAGTGGATCATTATAATAGCCAAAACAACGACTACTATAATTCAGATTTCTTTAACAGACAGCCAGAAAATGCTTCGTTTCAGCAAGCTAATCGTTACCAGAACTTTGCTGCACAATAGGCAATACTTTGCGAGACGACTCTTGTTTAATCGGCTCATTGCCTGGGGCTTCTGAAACTTCAGGCACAGGGGCAACTTCTACCTTCTCTTCGATCTCGCTGATTTCCCGCTCTGATTCTTCTACAGCCGAGACTGTTTCAATCACTGCCACCGTCTCTACTGCCGTCTCTGCTGCTTTAGGTAGTTCAGACGTACCCTCTTTGCGGCGATCGCTCAACCGACGCAAAACGCCATTAATAAACCGAAAGCCATCTTCATCA
>JBCBWB010000016.1:10476-42659 GCA_039817275.1 Cyanobacteria bacterium J06648_1
GAATAGCGTTTGGCAAGCTCTACAGATTCATTAATCGCTACTCTTTCGGGAACTTCGAGATAGACCATTTCGGCAACGGAAATACGGAGAATATCCCGATCTATTTTGGGTAGACGACTAAGCTGCCAGCCGACTAAAACATCTTCAATCGCCGCTTCTATCTCTTGGCGATGTTCATTGACGGTGACGATTAATTCTGTAGCGTATTGTTTGACCTGTTCTTTGTTGGTAAGCTGCAAAAATTCAGGAAATTCGATCGCCATGCCGACGCGGTTAATCGCGGCTTGGGAAACCGCCAAAGCTTCTTGGATCATGACTTTAGCGCTGTCTAGATCGTTGGTACGGGTTTCGCTACTCAGGAGCCGATCTTCCCCGCGCTTAATTTCGGCTGAGGCTGCTTCTAGATTGTCCTGTACTTCGATGGTTAGAGTCCGAATCGCTGCTAAAATCAGGCTGTCTAGGTCGTCTTGAGCTAGCTTTCCCTGTTTAGTTTTGACTTGACTGATACTGAGCAGAGCTAGTTCGCGAGCAATACTTCGAGGTTGTTTACGCAGAGCCATGTTAAGAGCGATCGTGAATCATAAATAAATGCTCGACTGAACCCAATCGAGTTCAATTATTATACTGTTTCTGACTAACTTTCCTCTTCGACAGAAATCAATCCAGATTTTTCCGTTACCAAAGTATTTTTGACCATGATCTGCTTAGAAGGCTTGTGAGCATTGACCGAAGGTTTTACCTGAGGCACTTCAGGACTGACAATTCCGCCAGATATTAAGACTTTAAAAGCATCCTCGATCGAAAGATCGAGATCGATAGCTTCTCTTTGGGGAAATACGGCATACCAGCCAGAAGTCGGATTGGGAGTAGTCGGAATAAAGACGCTAATCATCTCTTCTTGGAGTTGGGTTTGCAGTTGGGGACTTACCTTTCCCGTCACAAATCCCATCGTCCAAACTCCCTTACGGGGATATTCGATCAGCACAACTCTTCTAAACTTAGTTTTCGAATCACTCAACAGGGTTTCTAGGATCTGCTTGAGGGTTTTATAAACCGAACCTGCCAGGGGAATTGCCTGGAGAAACTGTTCGCCAAAGTCTAGCAGCCAACGACCAGCAATGTTTCGCGCCATCAAGCCAATGATCAGAATGCTCAGCAGAGGAACAGCAAAACCAACGGAGAAATTTAGGACGTCCGTTAATAAAGGATCTAAACCATCGAAAGGATTAATCTGTTTCGGGATGCGGGTAAATAAATTAATTGCCCATTTCGCGGTAGAAACGGACAGCCAAATGGTTGTTGCCAGAGGAATCACCACCAGCAAACCTGCAATTAAATCACTTTTTAAATCTTGTTTTATACGTTGCAGCACAGAGCAGCTACTCTCCTCACAACTAAATTTGTATTAAATGAACTCTTATATAAGTTTTAAAGCTTATGAATAATTGTTGCAAGTGTTGACATCAACCTAGACAAGGGAAATATTTTTAGTGATATTTCTCTGACATAGTGAGTCTTGGATCATATTCTACCCGACCTGATTCCTTTTGCTGCTTCTAAAAGCAAATATTTTCGAGCCAGTAATCGAGTCGAAAGACAGAACAAATCAGCTACATACTTAAATTTTGGTTATGTTTTAGAGCGCAGGTTCTAAAATGAACGATCTTAAAATTAAACTGTTTTCCGTGACGCTAGAGTCTGGCAAGCTGAGATTTTTTGCAACTTTTTAAATACAACCAGAAATTACAGATGGCTATTTTAAACCAGAATATAGAAGTGTTAGCCGATCTATCTGCTCTAGTAGACAGAGCGCATGAGATTGTTGTCGAACGTATTCATAGTGCGATCGAGTCCCGGGGTAAATTCACCATTGCCTTAGCTGGTGGTAGCACTCCTCAACCCCTATACACAGCTTTGGCAGAAGACGATCTACCCTGGTCAAAAATACATATCTTCTGGGGTGACGAACGCTATGTCCCTGCCGATCATCCAGACAGTAATCAATTAATGGCGCGGAATGCCTGGCTAGATAAGGTTGAAATTCCCGCCAGCAATATCAAGCCAATGGACACTACAGGTAAGAATCCTCAGCAGGATGCTCAACGTCACGAAGCTGCACTTAGAGATTTTTTTGAGCTGCCCCAAGGATTTCCTCGCTTCGATTTAATTCTTTTGGGTATGGGAGATGATGGACATACCGCCTCCTTATTTCCACACACGGAAGCTCTGCAAGAACAGAAAAGTTTAGTAACGGTAGGTAACAAAGACGGTCAACCAAGACTAACCTTTACTATTCCCTTAATAAATCAAGCCAAATGCGTTTTATTTCTGGTCGCAGGAGAAAATAAGCAGGCTGCACTAAAGCAGGTGTTTTCGCCCCAGGGTGATGGGACTGCCTATCCTTCGCGCCAGATTCAACCAGAGGGGGAATTGCTCTGGCTTTTAAATCAAGCTGCTGCTACCAAACTGTAAATCAGCTATTTAGAGAAATAGAGAAAGAAACAGGGGGGTTTCGCGCTCAAATAACAGGCATTGTTAAATAAACCCACCTTTACTGAAGGATTTTCACTAACCTTAACCCTCAAGGGTAGTATAGTGGGATAAAAAAATACCTATGTCGGTAGCAGTGTAATAGTTACTCTTTGAACTCTTATGATTACTTGCCCTAGTTGCAACCATCAAAATCCTGAAGGATCTTTGCAATGCGAAAATTGTTATACTCCCCTTCCAGCTACAACTAGCTGTCCTAACTGCGGAGCTTCAGTGCAAACAGATGCTACTTTTTGTGGTCAATGTGGCTTTAATTTGCAAGCAGAAAATTCTCCTGTCTCAGCACCTTTAGAGGAAACTGCCGTTGCTCCTGTGCCTAATATGTCTTTGGAAGAAATTCCCTTGCCAGATGAGATTCCTCTCACGGCGGAAAGTCCGAGCATACTGCCAGAAACCTCCGTTTCTTCGCCAATCCAGAGTCCTTGGGATGAACAAGAGCAAAATGAGCCGACTTCAGCTCAAAGCTCAGAATTACCAGGTGGTTTGACTGAAGTCGAGCCAGCAGCAAGTGTTGAGCTACAGGTTCCAGAAACTGACTTTGCCGAAGTAACGCTAGATACTGGCGATGAATCAGCTATCCCCTCTCCTAACGCTGTACCAGACTTGGAACTGGCGACTCCAGGGACAGAATCACTCCCCCAAGAAGCTAGCTCTGAGAGCGAATCTGAATCCGCTGCTGTTGATAGCTCAGAGTCAAAAGCGCCCCAAACAGTCACAGTGGGCATGGAAGCAATGTCAGGAGTAACGCAGCTACAGGTACAGAAAGCAACCTTGCTTCATTTACAAAGCAACACAACCATTGAAATTCCTGACGACTTAGATGTAGTTCACTTTGGTAAACCCAATGGTCAGATTCCTCCCGACATTGATGTCTCTGGGTTTCCCGATTCTGAAGTAGTATCACGGGTTCATGCCGATATTCGGATTGAAGGAGATGTCTATTATGTCGAAGATACAGGAAGCTCTAACGGCACATACATCAATCATTCCCCCTTACAAAAGGGAAACCGCCATCGTTTGCGTCCAGGCGATCGCCTAGCGTTGGGCAAAGGCGATCTGGTAACGTTCATTTTTCAACTTAGCTAAACTAGCTCAAGTTTCTAGTTACTGAGAGGCGATGTTACTTGTTCAATCTCGCTTGATTACATAATGTGAAGAGAACTGGGTAAATTGCTTAAAACTTGTTTAAGACTCAACGCACAGTAAAGCTGCTGAGTAGAGTTAGATCTAAGTCGTTGTTGGGGTCGATGGAAATTAGTTCGACTTCATCTCCCCCCAGCAACAAGCCTCCCAGAGCGCCCGCACCAGCGCCTCCTAATACTTCTAAGATTCCAATATCACCAAAGATCTCCGATAGCACCGCTGCCGCTACACCACCGATAGCTGCACCTTTAAGAATATCTCCCGTGTTTGCCCCTTCCTCAATGATTTCGGTGCGGGTAATTACGTCAGATTCTGCATCAATACGCTGACTATAACCATCGGGAAAGATAATTTCATTAGCCGTAAAAAATGATCCAGATTCATTGTAATTAGGCTCAATTTGCCCGACGATTTCGCTGCCAAAAGGAATTAATACATTGCGTCTACTGTCCTTAACATCTGCCGCCACCAAGAGCGTTATGGGCACAGTCTCTTCCGGGGTGAGTAGAATCTTTTCTTCTTCATATTCGACTGGAATGACAAATCCCCGTGGCACAGTATCGGTGATGATGTCCCTTTCGCGTTCTCGTTCTCTTCTGGGAGGAGTATAGTCCCGATCTCTAGTAGGTCTAGATGGGCTTGATTCGGGAAAAAGCTGGGCTTGAACAGAGGTTATATTGACAAAGTTAGTTGTCGTTGCCGTTAAAGCAAACAAAATCGGCAAACTATATGTGGCTACTTTAGGGTATTTTGCGTTAAACATGACTAGATAAAAATATTTCTCTATGTAGATTCGTTATGAGCATTTGACGCAAAGCCAGCAATCATAGTTCCAAATCGTTATTCTGCCGACTGCTACGATCAAGTCTGATGCAGAATTCTAGATGTTATTTAAATTAGAACACTTAGACCAAGTTTATCTTCCGCTCGACAAAGAATCTTCTCCTAGTTGACTTCATGCTAGAATCCCCTGTGCGACTAAAAAAACTATCAGTTCAGCCTCACCCAAGAGATAAAAAACCTCAGTTCAAAAAATATCACCAGATAATTATCCTGGTGTTGTTATGTAGTCTCGGCTGGTGGGCTATACGTAGTTTGAACCATCGCGCTACCAAATCTCCACCTCAGAGTCGAGTTGCTTCTGCTTTAGTCGATCTAAGATCCCTCGACCCCAGCGCCCGTCAATCCCAGCTGCGGTCAATAGTCGAGCAGCAAGAGCGTGGTTCATCTCCGCAGTCAATTCGCGATCGCCATCGCGCTCAATATCTCCTGGCGACAGACTTGATTCAGCAGGGAAAAGGCAAGCAGGCTTTGGCTTATCTTACTGGTTTGGGCAAAGACTATCCTCTGCTGCGTCCGCAGATTCTCTTCAAAATCGCCCAGGCACATCAGCTTAATAATCGTCCTCAAACGGCTCAAAAAACTCTCAATTACCTGGTCAAAACCTATCCCCGCCACCCGATCAGCGCCAATGCACTAGCGTTATTGATAGACAACAAGTCTCTGCTGACAGCCAGGCTGATGGGACAGTTTCCCTACCATCCCGTTACCCAAAATCTTGCTCGCCAGAGTTTGCGCTCAAATCCCGACCAGCACAGGCTGCTGCTGCTTTTGGCAACTCATAGTCGGGAGGAAAATCTCAATCCCGTTCGCGATCGCCTGGTATTGGAATACCCCGGGAAATTGACCCCTGATGATTGGCAAGCCATCGCCGATGGCTATTGGCGCGAAGGAGAGCATCGTAAAGCGGCTGATGCCTATATTTATGCCCAACCAATTCCGCGTAATCTTTATCGTGCTGCCAGGGGATTCCATCGCAACGGGAACCTAGCCACTGCCCGCCGAGCTTATCAGCGATTACTCAGGGAATATCACGATTCACGGGAAGCAGGACAGGCTTTGATCTACCTTGCCAGCATTTCTAGCGGTGACGAAGCTGTCGTCTATCTAGAAAAAGCGATCGCCAAATTTCCTGCCGATGCTCCAGAAGCATATCGTTCTAAAGCGATCGTCCATGAAAGATTTAGTAAGTACGAAGCAGCTAACGATTCTCGGCAACGATTGCTCAACGATCACGGTAATTCGTCATCAGCAGCAGCATATCGCTGGAAAAAAGCCAGGACTTTGGCTGCTAAGGGCAATAAAAGAGATGCTTGGGAGTTAATGCAGCCAGTAGTTAAGCTGGAGCGTGAGCTAGATTTTGGGGCAAAAGCTCTCTACGCCACAGGCAAATGGGCGATCGCGATTAATAAGCAAGATGCCGCAAAAAGTACCTTTGAGAAGATTATCAAACTGTATCCCCAGTCCTACTGGGCATGGCGCTCAGCGGTAAAACTAGGTTGGGATGTTGGTGATTTTAATCGGCTGCGATCGCTTTCTCCCAGACTGGATTTACGTTCAACCTATAGTCCTTTACCTGTCGGTTCTGCTGCCCTCCAAGAACTATACTTGCTAGGACAATATCACGACGCTTGGCTAATGCTCCAGTCCGAAATTGAACACCCTCAGCAAATGACAGTTAATGAGCAGTTTGTCGAAGGAGTTCTCCGTCTCGGACTCGGTCAATACAGTACGGGCATGCAGCAAATGTGGGACTTAAGCAAGCGAGAAACCCCACAAGAATTACAGCAGTGGCGGGCTTTACGCCAGAGCAAAACCTATTGGCACAGTCTGTTTCCCTTTCCTTACGAAGCTCAAATTTTGCAAAATGCCCAGCAGGAGAATATTAATCCCCTACTGTCGATTTCCGTCATGCGGAAAGAATCTACCTTTAATCCGACAATCGACTCGGTAGTGGGTGCGGTTGGTTTGATGCAAATTGTCCCTCCCACGGCTCAGTGGGCAGCAGCCCAGATTGGCATGGCAGAGTATTCTCTCACTAACCCCGAAGACAATATCAAAATTGGCACCTGGTATCTCAGTCATAATCACCATCGCTATAAGGATGATTCTCTGCTAGCTGTAGCTAGCTATAACGCAGGTACAGGTAATGTTAATGCCTGGATTGATCGCTATGGAATTGGCGATCGCGATCGCTTTGTTGAACAAATACCCTTTCCTGAAACCAAAGATTATGTCGAGGGGGTATTTGGTAACTACTGGAACTACCTCCGTCTTTATAATCCTGAGATCCGCCAGAAAGTAAAAAATCTGCGTCCAGGAACAAAGCCAGCTTCGAAGACATCCAATGAGAGAGGAAGCAACTCTGCAAAGAAATAAATAAATAATCTATGTTAGTAAAATTATTATCAGGCAGTATTTTAGTAGCTAGCTTACTCTCTCAACCGCTGTTAGCCGAGCAGAAAATTCGGCAGCAGGGCAGCACTAGCGCCACCGCAACGGGGAACAACAGCTTTGCTGCCAGCCGAGTACATCAGTCCGCTACTCAAAATCGAGCGGGTAATTACAATCTACAGCAAGGAATTGGCCAGAAAGGACAAAGTAGCGCCGCTGGCAACGGTAAAGATAATACGGTAGTAAGTGATATCTCCCAAGATAGTGTCCAAAATCAGGCGAGGGAGAATCAACGAGCGAACCAAGCCGCCACGGGCAATGCTACAGCTACGGGCAGAAACAATCGCCTGATTAACAACACAGGGCAATACAATCGACAGAATCAGTGGAGCTATTAGTCAGTCAACAGTCAACGATATTTTAACCTTTTAGTAATCAGTAACCACATTTACCCAGAAATCGTGGCATAAGCAATATCATCTGCCTCAGACTGTCCTGACTCGTCGAGTAAATCGATGTATACGTCCATGCTGTTTAGCTGTATCGCTCCAAACACCGTCGCAAAAGCAGCGTCGGCAGCATCTCTACCCGTGCCGATTCTGACTAAGCCGTTGGCGGGAGCAAGACGAGTGGCATCAAACAAGTACCAGCGATCGCCTAAGTATGCCTCAAAACAGGCATGAAAATCGGCTGGCTGTAGCTGCCAGGCATAGGCAGAAACAAACCGCGCAGGAATGCTTAACGCCCGACAAAAAGCAATTCCCAAATGAGCAAAATCCCGACAGACTCCAGCCCGTTCGATCGCTGTATCATAAGCTGATGTTTCGGAGTCACTACTGCCAGATATATAGTCAATCTTGTGATAAATCCAGTCACAAATAGCCTGCACTTTAGCGTATCCTGGTTTGCAGTCCCCAAATTCATCCTGGGCAAATTTCATCAGGCGATCGCTTTGGCAATAACGAGAAGGATAAAGATAGGGAAATATCTTGAGCGGTAATTGTGCGGGAGAGCTTTCAGTAATACGATTGATGTTGTCTTCTTGGTGAGATAAATCGACCGTTGCCTGATAGGCGATGGTTAGCTTTCCTTCGGGAACACTCAGCCGAAAATAGCTATTTTGTCGATCTGGTTCGAGGTACTCTTCTCGCTTACAGTCGGGGGAAATACTCAAATTTTGCTTGAGAATTTTTTGATAATTGTTTTCTAAGGCGCGGATATTGAAAACAAAGATGCTGTCTGTAGAGATGTCGTAATCTAAATTGCAGCCGAGTTTAAATTTCATAGTGTTGGATGTGTAGTCTAAAATCCTGTTGGTTTGGCTACGGTAAGAACTTTCAAAAGCACTGAAAATATTAGACCCGCAGACCTCAGTATAGAAAGGGCAAAATGTTCCTACATCTATCAACAGACTGAGGGCTAGTTAGCATTATCTGCCGAGCTAAATATTTATCCCGAGAACCCATCCCCTTTCCCAATCAGGTAGATTTGAACTATCCTAGAAGATATACAAGAAACTTTACAAATCTTGATATTCTAGTCAAATAAGACTGCTCCTAATACCAATCATCATGACCAATACCCTTACTCAGCCATCTAGTAGCCCAACGTACAACCTTGAAGAATGGAAGCGGGGTTATGATTCTCAGCCCAACGAATACGATTACGAAATCACTGAAATTGAGGGAGAGATACCTCTAGAACTATCAGGAACTCTGTTTCGCAATGGTCCTGGGCTACTAGATATTGGTGGAGAAGCGATTCATCATCCCTTTGATGGCGACGGAATGGTCAGTGCCTTTTCTTTCCAAGGAGGTAAGGCGCACTACCGTAATCGTTTTGTGCAGACAGAAGCGTATCAGCAGGAACAAGAAGCTGGGAAAATTCTCTATCGGGGGGTGTTTGGGACGCAGAAGCCTGGGGGGTTATTCAACAATGTTTTCGATCTTAAGCTCAAGAATATTGCCAATACAGGCATTATTTACTGGGGTGGCAAACTACTAGCACTTTGGGAAGCAGCCGAACCCCATCGCCTCAATCCTGAAACTTTAGAGACGTTGGGTATTGACTACCTAGACGGGGTATTGTCTCCAGGTGATGCATTTGCCGCCCATCCTTGGATCGATCCTAGCTGTGAAATGGATGATGGCGCACCCTGTATGGTCAACTTTCGAGTCGATCCAGGACTTTCAAGTAAAATTACTCTGTTTGAATTTGCTCCAGACGGGAAGCTGCTGCGTCGTCACTCCCATAGTATTCCTGGCTTTTCCTTTATCCACGACTTTGCCATAACACCTCACTACGCGATCTTCTTTCAAAACCCTGTTAATTTTAATCCCCTGCCCTTTTTGTTTGGCATGCGCGGTGCGGGAGAATGTGTAGAGTTTCAGCCGCAAAAGCCTACTAACGTCATTATGATTCCCCGCGATCCGAACAATCTTGAAGTTAAAACTTTCAGCGTCGAGTCGGGTTTTGTTTTCCACCACGCTAACGCTTTTGAAACGGGCGATGTGCTAACGGTAGATTCGATTACCTATCAAAGTTTGCCCCAGGTACAGCCAGATACTAACTATAAAGAAGTTGATTTTACCAATCTTGATCCAGGACAACTGTGGCGCTTCAAGTTCAATCTAGAAGATGGTTCGGTCGAGCGCGACATGCTCGAAAGCCGCTGCTGCGAGTTCCCTAGCCATCACCCCAACCAGGTTGGTCGTGATTATCGCTATCTTTATATTGGTGCAATTCCCGAAGATATTGGCAGCAACGCACCCTTGCAGGCAGTTCTCAAGCTAGATTTAGAGACAGGGAAGAAAGAAATACATTCGTTCGCCCCCAATGGTTATGTCAGCGAGCCGATTTTTGTCCCCAAACCCAATGCCGAACGTGAAGATGAGGGCTGGCTCCTAACTTTATTTTATGACGGCAGCAAGCACCGTTCTTCCCTGGCTATCTTAGATGCCGAAAATATTGCGGGAGAAGCGATCGCTTTACTCCATCTCAAGCACCATATTCCCTACGGCTTGCACGGTAGCTGGTGTGATGAAGTATTCATCGAGAATTAATAGTCAACTCAGCCAAATTACCGCTAGCAATTGAACTGCGATCTAACCAGAAAAACTTTGAGCGATCGCAGTTCTAAACAGAATCAGATGTCAAATTTATTTAAAGTCTAGCTATTTAATTCGACTGTAGTCTCAAGGTTTACTTTGTTTCTACGGGGTAACAGTCCCGTAATAAATTGATTTAAATTACTCTTCAATTGCTGGCTACTGCTGCGATACGGCTGTGGCAAAAATAAATCTCCCGCTAGCAGACAAATAATTGAAACCGTCAAACAAAACTCGATAAATAATTTCCAACGCATTTTTCTCAACCAATTTAGATCGCTCACCCACAGCTAATAAATTAGACTCCTGTTTCTGACGATCTATCAGCTTGCTCAGAAACACAAAATCTAAATAAATTAGGACTTTTCACGATCCCAGTTTAATCTTGCTGCCTGTTAAACGGCTTCGGTATTCTTGCTGGTTTTCAGCGGTATTAAGCATTAGTCTTACTGATCCACAAAAAAGTATCGAGGTAGAAACATAGCTGCTGGCTCTAGTTGGGACTAAAGTTAGATTGTCAGGATTCAGGTAGAGGTTGAAGAAAAAGAGGGATTTGGGTAATGTAGGAGTCAAGATAAAGAAAAAAGCTTCTACGAGAAACCGAGAGAAATTAAGCCAGTTCCCCACAATTGTCCGCCAAAAAGTAATAATTAGCCCAGACAGCGA
Source organism: Cyanobacteria bacterium J06648_1 (assembly GCA_039817275.1). Classification (GTDB taxonomy): domain Bacteria; phylum Cyanobacteriota; class Cyanobacteriia; order Cyanobacteriales; family Xenococcaceae; genus Waterburya. The sequence goes on from JBCBWB010000016.1 coordinate 21,177, forward strand.
TCGCCTCTTGGACAGCCCGCTGCACTATTATGTCGGTGGCGATGCTAGACAACCTTCTTCTAAATATATGCCCAAGCCTAAGATATCGATCATAATCCCTGCTTACAATGCAGCCAAAACAATCATCGATACAGTTGATTCGGTCAGACAACAAACGATAAATGATTGGGAACTAATTATCGTCAATGATGGTTCGACCGATAATACTCAGGAAATAGTGGAAGCAATCAGCGAACCACGGCTGAAGCTTATCACTTTCACTAATGGGGGAGTCGCTCAGGCGCGTAACCGAGGAATTGCCGAAGCTCAGGGCAAATATGTTGCTTTTTTGGATGCCGATGATCTTTGGCTACCTAATAAGTTGGAGCGACAGCTTCAAGCTTTAGAGGGAACTCCAGAGGCGATCGCTGCCTACAGCTGGACTTATTTTATGGACGAACAGCAAGATGGTTATGTTTATCACTCTTCACCAGGCTATCAATATGAGGGAGATGTTTATCCGCAACTGCTACAGGGAGATTTTATTCATACTGGTTCCAATATTTTGGTTCACCGACAGGCATTAACTCAGGCTGGTGGGTTCGACTCCCAGTATACTGGCTGCGAAGATTGGGACATGTGGCTACGGCTAGCGGCGATCGGCAATTTTGTCGTAGTCCCCCAACATCAAATTTTTTACCGTCGTGCGGTTGGCTCTGCCACTTCTAATGTAGGGCAAATGTACCAGCAGGGTCTATTGATTATTGACAAAGCATATCGTGCTGCTCCTTCTCACCTGCAATATTTACGTTCTCGGACGGAAGCTAACTTACACATGTATGTTGCTAGCCTATACCTACAGCATGGAAATGATTCTCTTCAGATTAAACAGGCTGGTCAACATTTGCGCTGGGCGATCGCGAAGTACTATCGGATCTTAAAACAGACTTATATGCTCAAGCTGCTAATTAAGTTTGCCCTCCGCTATTTTTTACCCACCGTAGCAGGCAGAAAAATATTTGAGAAACTGAGAACGGCGATCGCGACAGATAATCCCTTAGAAGAAGTGAAAAGTAATAAGTAGGGGCGAATGGTGTTCGCCCAAAGTAAAAAGATAATGTTAAATGAAAAGCCGACAGTAGGGTTAATTCATAACTACGACTTGATTGACGAAGTTGTGGCGGGAATGAATATTACCTTTCAAGATTACTGCGAAAATTTTGTGGGTAGCTTTATGTTCAATTACATCAAGGCTTTGCAAACCGCAGGGGTGCGTCCAGTTTTGTTTTGTATTACAACTCAGGTAGATAAAGCAACCCGTTTTGAGCATTTACCCACAGGGGCAACCATCTGCGCCTTACCACCAAGAAAAATCTATCGGGTTTACTCTCTGTTTAAAGCTAAATCTCTCCAGGCTTATGGTGCAGAAGCAGGACAGACGTTTAAAGATGTAGAAGATAATAATCAAATCCGCAGATCAAGCCTAACGCAAATTAAGGATTTTGTTAAAAGTGTGGGGACTTATCTAGCTACGCCTACTAAGCTATTAGCTCATGAGTTACAAAGAGAAAACTGTCTAGCTCTACTCTGCCAGGAGTATGAATATGCCCGTTTTGATGACTGTGTGGCGATGGGAAAGAAAATAAATCTTCCTATCTATGCTTGTTTTCAGGGTTTGAATCGGACTCAGAGTATTTTAGAGCTGCCTTTTCGCCGTCGATCGCTAGCTAACTGTGCGGGGTTGATTATTGCTTCTAGCAGAGAGATTGCGCGGGTTAAAACACAATATCGGTTTCCCGCTGCCAAAATTCATCAGATTTTTAATCCTCTAAGCTTACCAGGGTCAAAAGACTACACGCCAGATATTAGAAAAGAATTAGGCATCAGTCATTCTGCTCAAGTCGTAGTTTGGCACGGTAGGGTAGAAATTGCCCAAAAAGGTTTAGATATACTGCTGCTAGCTTGGCAAAAAATTCTTCAGACTCATCCCGATCAAGAACTATGCCTATTATTAATTGGTATGGGGACTGATGCGCCCAAACTCAAACAGCAAATTGAGGCTTTAGAACTGACAGGAGTAGTTTGGCTCGACCAATTTATCAGCGATCGCTCTCTTCTCAGTCGTTATCTAAGCGCAGCGGATCTTTATACGCTCCCCTCTCGCTGGGAAGGCTTTCCCCTCGCGCCGATCGAAGCTATGGCTTGCCACCTACCCGTTGTCTTAACTGACGTAGCGGGAATTAGAGATATTTTACCCAGAGAGAATGCCGACGGGGGAATTATTGTACCCACGGAAAATGCCTCAGCTTTAGCCACGGCGATCGCCAAATTGCTAGCAGATTCTGACTTAAGAGAAAAACTGGGCAGAAAAGCCAAACAAAGAGCGCAAGACTTCTCCCTTCAGGCGATCGGCTTACAGATGCGAGAAGTACTAATCGGGAGATGATTAGTTGTTAGTTGTTAGTTGTTAGTTATTAGGTCTTTAATCACTGCTGTCAAGATTAGTAGATTACTCATACTGTTTTCTGGGAAGTAGCAGGGCATGTTTTGAATTTTAACTCCACGCTGAGGCAAGAAGCAGCTTTTTTATTTTACTTATTTTTGACTACCTAATGCCTTGAGTCGAGCAAGCCAATACTTGATAATGCTGTTTAGATCGTAGCTGATAGTAAACCTATCTCCTTTTTTAGTCATTTCAAAAGAATTGCTTAACGCTAAACGAAACAGTGCGGAATACCAGCCGCAGACACCAATTGAACCGTTGGGTTTAGCAAAAAAGTATTTGGCATAAATGTCAGGAGAAATTAGCCATCCATAGCGATAATTAACTACAGGATCTTCGCGGTTTATTTCAAAAGGACCTTCAGGATTGTTGGCAGTAAACACATAAGTATTGTAGTTACTAATAGGTATCTTTTTTTGCTTTAAAAATGACTTAAACTCCTCACTAAGATAGTATTTCCAGCTAGAGCCAAAAAGATAATACTTATTGTCCAAGAACTTAATATCAATTCTTTCCAATTCACTAGTCAAACCAGATATAAATCCTGGTTGCTTTCTCGGATCTAATGCCGATGTTAATAACTCATATGGTCCTGCAATATTTTTTGCTTTGGCTACGGCAATTTGTGGTTCAGTTCCCCAAATACAGCCCCCTCCAGTAACGATATAAAGGTAGTAAGTTTGAGTGCGATCGCAATAATGAAGATAGGGATCTCTCCAAGCATAGGCAAATCCGCCTGTGGGATAAGGTCTGCCAAAAGGGTAGAGCTGCGGATCAGGTTCTAAGCTAAATTGATCATGATCGATAAAATTAATGCCATCTGTCGAAGTAGCTAATCTTAATCTTTGGTCTAAGTAAACCTCACCTTTGAGTTTGGTTAGGGTAGCAACACCATAAAATAAATAGATTGTGTCCTCAAAACAAACAACGCTGGCGGCGCAGGTAATATCTGTCTCACCCAGAGGAGAAATCACTTTGCCACAGTCTGTCCATGAATTTAGATCCTGAGATCTATATAAATGAAGATGATTTTTACTCATAAATGGGTCGGGTTCGAGTTCATTTTCGATCCAGTAAGGATGCGGTTCATCGTCGAACTGTAAACAATATGCATAATAACTACCACGGAAATAAATTACGGCTGGATCCCAGGTCTTTTGCTCGATTTTTTGTGTCTTTGACTTTAACATTAAGAAAATTTATAAATTAATAGTCCGCCTGTAGCAACTCGTACAATCGGATTAAATTGTGATTTTACTACCGAACGGTGCTGAAATATTAGCTTTTATAAATTGATAATTAGCTAACTTAGTTTAAAACCTCATCTATGGGTATTTTCAAAGGAATACACTCCGATATCTTTATTAGAGCTTCTCTTTCAATAAAGGTCATTAACTATTTAATTTGTATCAAACTTACTGGAAAAATAATGCTATTTGTGTATTGCTTTTGATTGCTTAAACTAGTTCTGCTAACCCTTCGGTCAAAAGATATTTAATTGAGCGATATTTCTCAAGCTTGTCTCAATATTTTACTTCCATGCGGTAATAATAGTTTTGAGCTTACGTATACCAAGCGAATAAACTCTATTTAACCTATATTTACAGATATTTTTGATGAAAGAGCGATCGCCAGTAGCTAGCTGGGGTTTACCTCAAATCTTGGCTGGCGTTATGGGAGTAGGATGGGTAATGGTACAGACTGCTGTTCCCCTGTATTGGCTGATAGAGCGAGGTTTTGACCCACAGCCGAGGCAGTTTGGCTGGCAAATGTATACCGACATGGCGGGAGGCGAGCGTTACGAAATAATTACTCAAGGCGATCAAACCCAAGCAATTAATATTGATCGCTATGTGCATAATCTGCGTCCTGGACTGACATATGGTGAAAATTTGCTTGATTATCTGTGTCAGAAATTTCCCAACGCCAGACAAACTAAACAGTTGCGAGGAGATACAGCACCGCAAATTTATCGATGTCCCGATTAGGTATGCCCCGAAGAGATTTAGATTAGATTTAAATTAAATGAACATTCTCTACCGCTGGGTATCGCACCAAGTCGATCCTCGTCCCTTAGGATTAGCCCGTATTGGAGTTGGCGTAGCTTTTATTCTGGACTGGTTTAATAAGGTTAATCGCCGTGAAGGAAGTTTCGATCCCGATTTATTTCACTATCCTTGGGCAAACTGGCTGCCAGTATTACCGCCTGAATACAGCTATTTGCCTTTTATCCTCTGGTTTATCGGTGGTCTGGGATTAATTGTCGGCTATCAGACTCGGATTAGTGGAGCGATCGCCCTATTTGGTAACAGTTTATACTTCTTTGCGGATCGCCAAAATTACTCTAATCACGGCTATCTATTATTACTAATTATTTTTTTACTGACTCTAGCTGATTCTGGCGCAGCCCTATCCCTAGATGCTCGTCATCGTCAACCCCGTCTGGTTGCGGGTTGGGTGGTAGATTTGCTCAAAATTCAGCTAAGTACTGTCTATTTTTATACTTTCCTTGTCAAATTAAGACCAGATTGGCTATCGGGTGCTTTGATGTATCTCAATCTCAATGGACCTATAGCCCCCTTTCTAACTCAGCTTCCTGGAATATATCGAGGTTTGGCTGGGTTAACTCTGTTGGTTGAGGGTTTTTTATTTTGGGCTTTGTGGAGTAAATGGCGAGAATGGGCTTTTTTAGTTGGCTTGCTGCTGCACCTGGGCATTTTGCTGTCGGTTAAGTTTACTTTGGGCTTAATTTCTTTTAGTCTTCTGTCCGTCAGTCTTTATCCCCTGTTTATCAAGCTTCCACAAGATAAAGTGACCGTTAGTTTGCATAACGATAGCGATCGCCCTTCCCTCTGGCTACTAAGACGTTTGGACTGGCTCAAAGTAATTGACCTGCAAATTGCTAGTGATGCTGATACTTCCTGGTTAACAGTCACTGAACCTAACGGTAGAAAAAGATATGGCAATAGAGCCTTATCCCGTTGGCTGGCATTATTACCTCTGACTGCACCTATTTCTCCTTTGGTGCAGTTAAATCTATTTCAGAAATCTCGTGGAGAAAAAGTAATAAGTAATGAGTAGGGGCAACGGTGAGACAGTTACGTTGCGGAGGTATCCTCCGTTGTCCCAAAGGGATACCGCAAGCATAAGTAAACTGTCGAACCCGAAGGGCGGTTCGCCCGTGCAAGCAACGGTTCACACGGTTATGTATTCTGTATTTTCTCAATTCTCAATTACTGATTTAAATTTAATCTTGACGATGAATAGTTCAAAATTAAAACGGGTCGATCGTATAAAGATACAGCTATTTAAAATATTTAGTTTAGATCTGCGATCGCTTGCCTTATTAAGAATTGGTTTGGCACTTATAATTGTGTTCGATCTTTTGATTCGCTTTTTTAAAATCGAAACTTACTATAGCGATCGCGGAATTTTGCCTCGTGCAGAATTGATCGAGGGGCTTTCCCCTGAATATTGGTCATTGCACTTATTTAGTGGAACGGTTTTTGCCCAACAATTCTTATTCTGTTTGGCTTTGCTGTTTGCAGGCTTATTGTTAATTGGCTATCGAACAACTCTGGCTAGCTTTAGCTGCTGGATCATGCTGGTATCGCTCCATAACCGTAACCCTGCATTGGTTTCATTTGGAGACGATCTGTTACGCATTGTTCTATTTTGGTCGATGTTCTTGCCTTTAGGGGCGGTTTATTCAGGCGATCGCGCTCTCAATACCTCTAGTAAACCCATACCATCGAGTGTTTATTCGGGTGCAACGGTAGGCTTAGTGTTACTACTTGGTGCAATTTATTTGTGGCAGATTTCAACTACAGAAACGGCTGTAGCATTTTGGAGTTGCTTGGGCTGGGGCTTAATTTTGATTCCCTGGCGCAATAGCTGGTGGCGCGGGGTGGCGATCACTCTATCATTCGTATTGCTTCTCAGCCAGGGTATAACTACAGCCAGTGCTGTCTTAATTTGCGTTTGGCTAGCTTTGCTTCCCAGTCAATTTTGGCAATTTTTAAGCCGTAAAAGCTCGAATAAGGCAGCCAGAGGTTTAACAATTAACTATGACAAAGACTGTGGCTTTTGTAAAAAGGTAGTTTATCTGCTGCGTACCGCTCTAATCCTACCGCAGACCAAAATATTAGAAGCTCAGGATAATCCCGATGTATGTGCCGATATGGAGCGATATAACTCTTGGGTGGTAGAAGATTATAGAGGCGATCGCTATTTCAAATGGTATGGCATTGCCTATGTAGTCAGCCTTTCGCCCGTACTGTGGTGGCTAGCACCCATTTTGAGAATCAAACCCCTAATGCTGTTGGGCAATAAAGTTTACGAGACTATCGCTAATAATCGTCGCTTGATGGGAAACTTTACCAAGCCCTTTGTATTTCGTTCTTTAACCATTAGTTCTTCTATTTTATTAAATACGTTGTCTGCGCTCTTCATAGCGTTGATTGTTTTAGGCAATTGGCAGGCTTTAATTAGTCATGATAGCGATCGCCCTAACTCAATTTTAGATAATGCACTTCAATTTACTAGATTAGATTTGCCTGAGAACATATTTTAATTTGTCAATAAATAGAGTTATTAGTTGTTAGTTGTTAGTTATTAGTTATTAGTTATTAGTTATTAGTTATTAGTTATGCCTAGTGTAAATTAAAAGCAATGAAATAATCCAGATCGAACGTAAGTCAGGATCGTTCTAGATTGTGATTTTGCCAATTACATAGCTGAAAGTTTAGTTTTATGTTTTTCTTTGAAAGCTAAAAGCTAAGAGCTAAGAGCTAAAAGCTAAGAGCTAAGAGCTACGGACTAGTAAACTTGAACGAAGCCAATTCACACCAAGCGTTAGTTATTAAAGGACTATTTAATGAGCATATTCAAACTGCATCCTAAAATAGATTGGATTAAACATAAATATCTGAACTGGTGGCTGTATAGCTACCCACCGCTATCTGGCTGGCTACGGTTTTTTGTTTATATGGCGCTGCTGCTAAGTGCAGTGTTGCAGTCCAACAAATCACCCGTTCGTGGCATTTGGTATTACGAAACTACCGATCCCGCACTGTTTAAAACCTATGGTTTAGTGAAACTGTTGCAGATTCCCTACATTGCACCAGAACATCTGCGAATAGTAATTATGGTGGTAATTGTGGCTTGGTTTTGTGCCGCGATCGGTTTATTCTCCCGCTGGGCTAGCATCATTACCGCAGTTGGGGTGTTCTTTTTACATGGAATATTTTTCAATTCCAACGCCTTCAACCATAATTGGTTTTTACCCATGTATGCGCTGATTGCCCTCTGTTTTGCTCGAACGAGCGATCGCTGGTCGGTAGATTATTATTTGAATAAGTTTTGGCAGAGAAAAAGAGAGCGTCCAACTTTGGCAGATACGGGGTTTGCCCGTCAGCTATTTCTAGTTTTGGCAGTAGGCTTTTATTTTGCAGCAGGTGTCAGCAAACTCTATAACGCTGGATTTGCTTGGGCAAACGGACAGTCAATTCAATATTTTGCCGAAGGTTATGCGGTTTTTCCTTTGGGCCCAATTTTGGCAAATAGCCTTTGGCTTAGTGGATTATCGGCGATAATCTCTCTCGGATTTGAAGTAGGCGCGATCGCTGCTTTATTCTCTTATAAAGCACGTTTTATTGTCGTTTTAGGCTGGGTCGCTATGCACGTTGGCATTAGGTATAGCCTGGGACCCAAATATATTCAAAATGTAATCTGTTTGACTTTACTAGTAGACTGGGGCGTAGCTACAGCTATGGTAAGGCGCGGACTAAGAACCCTGCGGAAAAAGCTAATTTCCAAGCGGCTTTCAGCCCCGCGTGTCGAACGTTCAATACCAGTCAGCGAGAGAACTTACTCCGTTAGAGGAACAATTGCCGCAATTACTTTCGGCACCTGTACGTTAATCCTCATGGGAGCGATCGCTCTGGGACAAATCTTTTGGTGGCCCTTCACCCCAGTTTATATGTACTCTAATAATTACAGTAAGGTTGAAGATTTGCGTGCCGATCTCCCTCGCCTCGATTATTATAATCCTGTCAAAGTACAGCAGATAGCCAGGGATTTTTTAAATACTTCCACTACAGTTGAATCGACTCAATATTTAGCCTATAGGGTCTGTTTGCGCTTAGTTAGCAGCGATCAAGAACCTCTATATCTCTTCGACGCGACCGAATCATACTCCGTGGGCGTACCAGAATGGAAGCAATTCATCTTAACCGTCATCAGACCAGTATTAATTGCCGATCTTGCCAGTAAGCCAGCAAATCAGCTCGAATTCAATCCCGATCTCCCCGAATACCCCGCTCAAAAGTTTCTTACTCAATATGCACCTATTTTACGCCGCCATGTAGCCCCCGAAATCTGGCAGCAGTACGATCGCGTTGAGTTAGTTTATCCGATTGTGGAAAGTAATAAGAAGGTCGGCGATCGAGAACCTATTCCCGCAGCAGTTTGGCAGCATTACCGAGAAAGCGGTGACGAGTTCGTACCGATTCCCGAAGCTAGATTTGTGGCGATCGCAGCGATCGCTATAGATAAAGACAGCAAAGCAAATAATAATCGATCGCGTCACAGTATATTGAAATAATCAAGGCGATCGAATACTCGTTTGAGAGGTTAGATGAAAATAGCGTTTGTAGTCGGCAGATTTCCTGTGTTGTCAGAGGCATTTATTTTAAATCAGATTGCTGGCTTGTTGGATCGAGGACATCAGGTGGATATTTATGCCCTAGAAGGTTATTCGGGAGAAACCAAAGTTCACCCCATTATTACTAAATATAATTTGTTGGAGCGATCGCACTATGTTCCTGCTGTTGCCGATAACTTTATTAATCGCTGCTGGAAAGCCGTTCAATTACTCTTAACTCACGGCGCTAAAAATCCTCTGGCGGTATTGCGATCGCTCAATATTTTCAAGTACGGTAAACAGGCTGCATCACTGCGCCTGCTGTATGGGGCGATCACTTTTCTTGGACAGGCAAAATATGATATCGTTCATTGTCAGTTTGGTATCTATGCCATGCAGGGGAAATATCCCGAAGATGCGGGAGTTTTAGCTATTAGATCTTTGGGTTTATTGCCAGGGAAATTGATTGTTGGGTTTCGAGGCTGGGATATTAGCTGGTATGTCCAACAAAGAGGAGAAGATGTTTATCAGGAATTATTTAAAGCGGCGGATTTTTTTGTCACTAACTGTAATTTCTTTCGCGATCGCGCTATCAAAATTGGCTGTAACCCCAACAGGATATCAGTTGTGGGTTCTGGGATTGACTGCGATAAGTTTACCTTTCAGCCTCGTCATTTTCCCGATGACGGCATAATTCGTTTAGCGACTACGGGACGGTTGATCGAGAAAAAAGGTATTGAATATAGTATCCGCGCGGTGGCAACTGTTATTGAGCAGTATCCCCAGATTGAATACAACATTATTGGTGATGGTTGTCTCAAAGATGAGTTGCAGCAACTAATTACCGCATTAGGTCTAGAGAATAAAGTTAACCTTTTAGGCTGGCGACAACAGCAGGAAATTATCAATATTTTAAATCGTTCCCAGATTTTTCTTGCCCCCTGCGTCACAGCAAAAGATGGCAACCAGGACGCACCCGTAAACACTCTCAAAGAAGCCATGGCGATGGGCTTACCCGTTATCTCTACCTATCATGGTGGTATCCCTGAACTAGTCCAAGATGGGGTGTCGGGATATTTAGTCGCGGAAAGAGATTATCAGGCGATCGCCGAACGGCTACAGTATTTGATTACTAATCCCCATATATGGCGGGATATGGGAGAAAAAGGCAGGCAGTTTGTCGTCCAAAATTACGATATGCAACCTCTTAACGATTTATTGAGCGACATTTATCAACGGGTAATTAATGATTGACCAATAGCACACCTTAAAAACTCTTGTCTTTGTACCGCAGCGTGTATGACCAAGACAGATGAAAAAAATCGAGCGATCGCTTAACGAAAACCAGCAGTTTATAACCCAGAGTCACATAGCTTACTGCAATTTTTAGCAATATTTATTAGGCTATTTAACAAAGAACACGTTAATTCGGTTGTAAATGCCCCATTATGGTTGAGCAGATCAAATCTCAATATTCTCTGTCTTGGACTACTCAAATAGCCGAAATTCCCCAAGCAGACTGGGATGAATTAGCTAAACCCCTGGCGACACCTTTTCTCGAATGGGAATGGCTTAATAATATTGAAACTTCAGGTAGTGCTACGGCGCGTACTGGTTGGCAGCCCTGTCATTTGGCAGTTTGGCGCGATCGCCAGTTGATTGCCGCCGCGCCGCTGTATATTAAGGCTCATAGTTACGGGGAGTTTGTCTTTGACCATCAGTGGGCAGATTTATCCCATCGTTTGGGGATTGAGTATTATCCTAAATTGTTAGGCATGACTCCCTTTACTCCAGCCGTTGGCTATCGCTTTTTGGTTGCCCCAGGAGAAGATGAGGGGCAGATTACGGACTTAATGGTGGCGGCAATTGATAATTTTTGCGATCGCAATCGACTGTCTGGCTGTAATTTTTTGTTTGTCGATCCCGACTGGCGAGAAATGATGGAGGCTAGAGGGTTTTCTGGTTGGCTACACCACGGTTATATCTGGTCAAATCGCGATTTTAGCTGTTTTGATGACTATCTCAAGATGTTTAACAGTAATCAGCGCAAAAACATCAAACGAGAACGAAAAGCCGTGGCTAAAGCAGGTTTATATACCAAAACCTACGTAGGAGAGGATATTCCCCGCCATCTCTATAGTGAGATTTATCGCTTTTATAGCAGTACCTGTAATAAGTTTTACTGGGGCAGCAAATACCTAACCCGTCAGTTTTTTGAGCAGCTATATCCTAACTACAGCGATCGCGTCTTACTAGTTGTAGCCTACACCGAACAGGACGATCAGCGCCCCGTGGGCATGTCCTTCTGTCTGCAAAAAGGCGATCAACTATATGGTCGTTATTGGGGTTGTTATGAAGAATACAATGCCCTTCATTTTGAAGCTTGCTACTACAAACCGATCGAATGGGCGATCGCCAACGGCATTAAAATGTACGACCCTGGTGCGGGGGGGAGACATAAGAAAAGACGGGGTTTCCCTGCCACTGCTAACCACAGCCTACATCGTTTTTATAACCCTCGCATGGCAAAAGTTTTACACAACTATATTGATGATGTAAACCGCATGTCACAGGAAGAAATTACCGCCATAAACGACAATCTTCCTTTTAATAGGGAAGAAATTTCCTTCAGCCTGGACTAAACTGGCAGCGAATAATCGATCGCTAGTGGAACTCCTTATCCCAGATACCGAGATAGATTTGCTCGTTGGGATTGCGCTGCACTACTCCTTTAAGATTGTTGGTGACAAATTCATGGCGATCGCTAGTCTTGAAGTATATTTGATTGATGTAGTGATCGATCTCTGGAGAATAATTTTCCTGTAGCAGCTTTTGAGCCTGATATTTAATTGTCGGTAAGCCGACTGAATTGGCAAAGGCAATCTCTGCCTGACGGACGTTGGTAGTTGCCGTATCAGTTATGTAGCCCAAAGCGATCTTATCTGGCAAGATGTTGCCGTATAGTAAAGCTCTACTGTTCCCCCAATAGCCTTTGCTGTTCATCATTGGTTCTCCTAACCGTGCGACTAAATCTTCTTGAGACATACCTAGTGGTAGGGGAGGAACTTTTTCAATCGCCGCTAATTCCGCTGGTGACAGCTTGCTGGTGGCTTGCTGCGGCAAAGAATTGGCATCTAAAATTAAGTTGTCTGAAAGTTGACTATCAGCCTGATATGCTCTGGCGAGATTGCGATCGTTTCGGTTAGCACTTTGACCGAGATCCAGATTCAAAATGGCAAAGGTAAGTCCTAAAACACCAATTCCTGCCGAGGACAAAAGAGAGATAATTTTTAGTTCTGAGGAAAGACGAAATTTTGGGGGCTGCTGCTTAGATACAGATGGAAACAAATTCACTGGTGGAGAATTGAGTGCCTGCAACATTTCTGCGGCAGAGATAAAACGTTCCTCTACAGTCGGACATATGGCTCGTTCAATTACTCGAACTAGGTGAATTTCCAAATCAGGAAGCTCATGCTGCCAACGTAGCTGTTTGGTTCTAATATCGATTAGTTCAGCAGGATTTTTGCCCGTCAATAAGTAAATGGCAGTCAAGCCCAGACTATAAAGATCGCTAGCGAAAACTGGCTTTCCCTGTTCTTGTTCGGGAGGGATATATTCTGGTTGATAACCAGTAGCCAGACTGTATTGCCTCAGGTGATCTGCTTTAGCTTTTAATTCCTTAACTCCACCAAAATAGATTGGTACTGGTAAACAGCTTTTGCGCTTCCCAGGTAGATAAGGGCTTTGGCGTAAAATGATAGTACTCGGCTTCAATTGGCGATAAACGATGCCGTAGCCATGGATGTATTGCAGAAAAGATAAAACGCTTGCCAGAATCTCTTTGACTTCTGAGGCAGGTAATTTGCCTATTTTTTCTACCTTTTGCTTTAACGTCAGCCCTTCGATCCACTCCCTAACTAGGTAGAAATCCTCTCCATCAAGGAAGTATTCGTATAGCCGAGGAATTTGCGGATTGTCGCCACTCAATCGCTTCAAGATGCTAGCTTCCTGATAAAATGAGCGTCGCAGACCCTCTACTTGAGAATTGCCCAAGATCGTTCTTAATTTTTTGATCACGTAGCGGCGACGAGAAAACAGCTTCTTGTCTGCCCCTAAAAAAGTTTCGCTGAAGGCACTTTTCCCTAGAGTTTTTAAGATGCGATATTTATTTTGAAGCAATTGACCTTTCATTAAGGTGAATAAAATATTAATGCATAAGCAGATTGTAATCAATTTAGGTTCAATAAATCTATCAAATAGAGTACATTTAGATGGCTAAGTTTGATTGGTAATGGGTAATAATCCGCATTGCAAGCAGATAAAGGTGTTATTTTGCAGCTTTTGCCTAGTTAAATTGTTGAAAGAAAAGATAATTCATGATGTTGCTCATCACAAGTTAAATATTGTCAAGTACGCTACCATTTAGCAATTTATAAAAGTTCCTATGTCACAAACATAATGGACGAGCAGTTCCTAACCTTTGAAAATTGCTGCACGTATTCTTGGCTCTAAATATCATTCATGCTAGGTAATATTTAGTGCTGGCTTATTAAAAGCTAAAAATGAGCATAAACAAGCAATTGCCTCTCAAGAAATTAGAGTGGATATATCCGAATTAAAGCTAATTATATTGGTAAGAATTAACCGCTCCAGAACGCTAAAAAAAATTAAGTATAAATACAGGCGTGTTTTTGCGTAATTAAGAGTCAGATCTTATTAATAACAGTCGCGTGCCATAAGATTTAAGCCAATAGAAACCTGTTAGCCACAGACCTATTAAATAAATTCTTAGATGTTTTTTCATGATTATAGCTATAAATAGCTACTCATTTATACGGAACATGCATTATCTATATTCCTTTAAGCAACATTAATTCTTGATAATCAGGTTGCTTAAATAACATACAAACAACACCTGTTTTGTTTTGATACCTAATAAAATACATTTATAAAACAAGATTGCTTTTTTAAATATAAAAGTGCTTAAAAAAAATGAATTCAGAGTTGCAGTTCAATTTTAGTTATGGAGATGGAACTTCTTGGGAGCAGATGATTGCTTTTGAGACAGCAGGAATGATGTGGTCAGACTATATCAAGGATGACATGACGGTCAATATCCATGTTGAGATGACCCACACCCTACCCGACAATGTAATCGGCGGTGCTCTGCCAGGAATGGTCGCGGATGTTAACTACACTAACTTTCGTAATGCCTATCAAGCAGATATTACCTCAGCTAGCGATCGCCGTAGTTTTGATAGCTTATCACTAATGCGCGAGGGTCAGGGAGGACTTGGTCCAGGTGGTACTTGGGAAAAGTTTGAGGCAAGAATCGATCTGGGTGCAACTACCCTGCTGGAAGATTCTGGCGAGTTAAACATGACTCGTGCCAATGCCAAGGCTTTGGGGTTGATAGCAGGAAACGATAGCAGTCTCGACGGCTATATTTTAATGAATGACCTATCGGGGAGTTCTCTAGGGTGGGATTATAACCGAGATTGGACAGGGAGCAACAAGCTGGACTTTCTTAGTACAGCAGTGCATGAAGTTGGTCATGTATTAGGATTCGTCAGCGGCGTTGATAAATATCAAGGGGCAAGCTTTGACAACATGAATTCCTTTTGGGATCACTTTGGCAGTCAAAACGCAGTCAAAAATTATGCCAACGATATTTTAGATTATGCCAACCCACTAGATCTATTTCGCTATTCTCAAGAAAGTTTGAACATTGATAATGGTCGCAACACAATTGATATGTCCATTGGAACTCAAACCTATTTTGGTCCTGCCAGATTATGGGATGGCTACTCTAGTGGCAAAGACACTAGTATGGATGGCGATGGCTTTCAGGCTAGTCATTGGAAGCAGGAGAGCTTTGATGGTGTGACTCAAGGAATTATGGATCCGCTGATGAAGCCAGGTATGCATAGAAGAATATCAGACCGTGACTTGAGAGCCATGGATGCAATTGGTTTCGATCTCAACTGGAAGGGAAACAATCTTTTAGCGATGAATAAAGCCGAGACTGGCTGGCAGCCTGCAACTGGTCAGGGTACAAATATCGCTACTTTGCAAGAGCGAGCTAAGACACACATCGCTAAGTCCTTATACAGTCATGGAGAAGCCTGGTGGGTTGACTGGTGGGTGAGCAACGATCCTGCATATGCCAATTACATGACGCGCGATCGCTCGTGGGAGATTGATAATATGATTGATCAAAGCGAAGTGTATGAAGGTCGTTCTAGCCGTTCTGGTCGTAGTTACTACAGGCAAGAACTCTTCACCCAGGAGGCATATTTCAGCACTGTTGACGCGCAATATCTTCAGCCATCATCGACATCTATTTCCGAGCTAAATTCAACGATAATCTTGGTCTCAGAAGTTGCTTCAGATCCAGTTCCAGTTGATTTAGCAACACAATCAAATTCTTCTACAGCTAACTCAGAAGTAGATAGTGAGTCTCTAGCTTCAATTAGCGAGGTAGTCATGAATTTATTTTCGCTAGAAGCTGAGTCAGAGTCAATCAAAACTGTGTCTACCGACATAGAAACGGAGTTAAATTCGGAGCTGACTTCCGAAGACGACTTCTTGGTATCTTCTTTATAGAGTTGAATTTGTTTAAACCCGTGTAATTATTTTGCAACATAATTTCATCCATAAGAAATGGCAAAAAGCGATCGCTCATCTGGGCGATCGCTTTTTTTAGAGTCGGCGACAGTTGATTATTTTAGAGGGCATTTTGGGAATTATATTGCTGTGATGCTGCGAGCCAAACCAGCAGACTTTTCTAGACTATCTATGTGATATACCCATGCTCTATAACCGCAATTTCTGGTCAACAAAGTTGAGAAATAAGCTGCTGCGATGGTCGTTCCCCCTAGCTTTATTCTTGCTGACGGAAATGGTAGCGATCGCTCAAGCGCAGATAGTACCTGATGGCACCTTGCCCAATAATTCGGTGGCTTTACCCGATGTAGATAATGTAGACAAGATCGAAATTACAGAAGGTACTACCGCAGGGAGCAACTTATTTCATAGCTTTGAACAGTTTTCTGTTGGCGAGGGTCAAACAGCTTCTTTTGATAATGAAGCGGCGATCAGCAACATAATTAGTCGTGTAACGGGTAGCTCTATTTCTGAAATCAATGGCTTAATTGAAGCAAACGAGGGGGCGAATTTATTTTTGCTCAATCCCAACGGTATTGTCTTGGGCGAAAACGCGGCTTTAGATATTGGTGGCTCCTTTGTTGGCGCAACTGCTGATAGTCTGCAATTTGCTGATCAGTCTGAGTTTAGCGCCATTAGCACTGAGTCACCGTTACTCACGGTAAGCATTCCTGTTGGTCTTCAGTTTGGCGACAGCAGCGGTGATATTACGGTTAAGGGTTCGGGACACGGTTCATTTTTCGACTTTGATACCTTTACCGTCGATAGATTTGAGCGACCCTTGGGCTTATCAGTTGCCGAAGGCAATACTTTGGCTTTGTTGGGTAACAATATTGCTCTTGAAGGTGGTAATTTGACGGCAGAGGCGGGCGATATTACTTTAGGAAGTATCTCCGAAGCAGGAACGGTAGATTTGACGGCGGGTGAGCCTGGCTTTACTTTCGATCTGGGTGAATTGAGTGGCGGCGAGATTAGTTTTACCGATCAGGCTTCGATAGACGTGAGCGGTAACGGCAGCGGCAATATTCAGATTCAGGGAAATTCACTGAACATAATCGATGGCTCGGCAATCTTTGCGGAAACGGAAGGGGATACCGCGGGAGGACTCACCTCCATTAAAACCAATCAGCTCAAAATTAGCGGTAACGATGCTGATGAATTTCTTCCTAGTTCAATCTGGAGCGATGTCTATCTCGATGCCACAGGAGATGGGGGTGATGTGCAAATCACGACTGACAGCTTATTGCTGGAAGATGGGGGACAGGTAAATGTGAATACCTTTAGCTTGGGTAATGGTGGAGATTTAAGCGTCGAGGCAAAGGAAATTAAGGCGATCGGCGCATCAACCGTTACGGGTGAATTTGACAGCGCTTTATTTGCCCAAGCAGATATATTTCTGACGGGTACAGGGGGCAATATTGCGATTAAGACAGATAGCCTAAGGGTTCTGGATGGAGCGCAAATCAATACTAGCACCTTCGGCGATGGTGATGCTGGTAATCTAACTATCATGGCAAAAGATGTCGAATTAATCGGTGCATCAGGCGACGAGCCTGGTGGCTTATTTGCTAAAGCTGAATATGTGGGTTTTGACGGTGTTGGTCAGGGAGGAGAGCTTGACTTAACGACCAGTAATTTGCTGGTAAGCGATGGTGCAGTAATTACAGTCAGCAGTACTAATCTAGGAGATGCAGGTAATCTGAAGGTAACTGCTGACAACATTGAGTTACGAGGCGAATCTGAATTCGCTCTCAGTGGCTTGCTGGCTACCACGGAATTTACAGGGAATGGTGGTGACCTGACAATCGTTACGGAATCTCTTTTGGTAGATGATTCTGCTCAAATAACTGCTGATACTCTTCATTCTGGCAAAGGAGGGAATCTTTCGATTACCGCTGATAAGCTGGGGATAACTCAAGGGGGACAGGTAGCTGTAAGCTCTCTAGGTTCGGGAGAGGGTGGTCTTCTCGAAATTAATGCTCAAGAAATTGAACTTGATGGTGTCAGCGAATTTGGCTCCAGCGGTATATTTTCCAGTGCTTTAGAAGCTGACGGCGATGGGGGAGATATTAATTTAAATAGCGATCGCCTCAAAATTACTAACGGCGCGACGATTAATGGTGGCAATTTTCCCAGCAGCAATTCTACTCTTGCCCCAGGAACAGGTCGGACAGGTAGTCTTAATCTTCAGGTAGGTACTTTAGTACTAGACAGTTCGCCCAATGATCTTAGCAGTATCACTGCTTCGACCAATACTCAGACGGGAGGCGATATCAACCTCAATGTTGCTAGATCAGCAACCATCGCTAACGGCAGCCTCATTACCGCCGAAACTCAGGGTACGGGCGATGGAGGAAATATTAATTTCACGGCTGATAGACTAAATCTCAACAGTGGAGGGCAAGTTTCCGTTAACAGCACAGGAACGGGCAATGCGGGCAATATTGCGATCTCCACACCATCATTTAACCTCGACCAGGGACTAGTCACGGCAACCGCTACCGAGGGCGGAGGGGGAAATATTAGCCTGGCTACCAATTCTCTATTCTTGGTAGACAATAGCTCGATAAGTACCAGCGTCCTAGAAAGCGATGGTGGAGGCGGCAATATCCAGATTGATAATCTAGATTTTATTGTGGGTCAAAATAACAGTAGTATTCAAGCCAATGCGGTTTTTGGCGATGGCGGTCAGATCGAGATTGACACCACAGCCCTATTCTTTGACGGCAGCAGCAAGATTACCGCTAGCTCGCAATTTGGCGTTGATGGCGTGGTTGAAATTAATAATATTGAATCGGAGAAAAAACTCAGTACTCTTCAGTTGGCAAAAAATGTTACCCCTCCCCCAGCCGTAGTTACTAGTAGCTGTCCTGTCTCAAAAAACAATACCTTTGCGATTACAGGCAGAGGCGGTATGCCCAATAATCCAGGGCAGTATTTGAGCGGTCAGGCTGTATGGCAAGATTTGCGACTGCCGACAATCAGCCGCCGTCCTGGGGTAATTTCTAGCGTTGCTCCTGTTCTGGTTGAGGCTCAGGCTTGGCGGATTAACCAGTCGGGGAAAGTAGAATTGCTGGCTCGTCAAGCCTCAAGCGATCGCTGGGGACATGATGGTCAATGCTCTACTAGTTCGGCTAGGTTGGATGGCTAATTGTCACTAATTCTCTTGACCAACGGTCACAGCAGGCTCCGTCGTTTGCGAGGCGCAGACGCGAATGCGTCCAGTGCCGTCCGAAGGACGGTCAGGTGCGTAAGCACCGCCCTCATCGTCTCGCACAAATCGAAGATTTGCTAGCCGCCTTGGCGGCGGACTGCACGTACGTGCTGCGGAGACTGGCAAAGCGCAGTCCCTATCGGGACAGACCGCCCTGGCGGGCTGGGCGCGAAGCGCCGCCTTTGTGCGCGGAGTAATCTGTGACTTTGGCTAAATCTTCGACCAAAGGACAGTCTGATGAGGTCTGTGCTTAAATATGAGGATAGTAATACTTAAACTCGACCAACTTCAACCTCAAACTGCAACAGCTGTAATTTGAATCAAAAATTGGGGTTAGCAACTTAAAATAAATTGCAATATAGATTGCAAAATTTATTCTGACGTCATAAGTCAGGTAGAGTTGTATCTATCCACGGTGCGATCTTGTGAGGAATCAAGGAAAATGAAGATTTTGGCACTAGCTTGGGAATTTCCGCCCCGTATTGTCGGCGGCATTGCTCGTCATGTAGCAGAGCTATACCCAGAGGTAATAAAGCTAGGATATGAAGTCCATCTGCTCACTGTGGAATTTGGCTCGGCACCCAAGTACGAAGTCGTAGAAGGAATTCATCTTTACCGCTGTCCTGTGAATCATGGCAATGATTTCTTTCACTGGGTTGCCAACATGAACGATAGCATGGGTCAGAAAGGTGGAGAATTATTGACCAAACATGGCGATTTCGATCTGATTCACGCCCATGACTGGCTAGTGGGTGATGCGGCGATCGCCCTGAAGCACAATTTTAAGCTGCCGATTGTGGCAACGATTCACGCCACCGAATATGGTCGCTACAACGGGATTCATAATGTTCGGCAACAATATATCAACGGTAAGGAAAAGCTGCTGTCCCACGAAGCCTGGCGGATAGTTGTCTGTAGCCAGTATATGTGCCAGGAAATCCAGCGAGTCTTTGAGGCTCCACCAGATAAAATTGATGTGGTTTATAACGGCATCCGTCCTGAGAAAAAGCACCATGGCGCTCAGTTTGATCGAGTCAAATTTCGCCGTCGATTTGCCAACGATCAGGAAAAGATTGTCTATTATGTTGGGCGTATGACCTATGAAAAAGGCATTTCTGTTTTGCTCAACGCCGCCCCCCAAATTATCAGCGAGATGGGAGGAGGGGTCAAATTTGTAATTATTGGTGGTGGAGACACTAGCCGCTTAAAGCACCAGGCTCGCAGTTTGGGCATTTGGGAACAGAGCTACTTTACGGGCTTTATGTCTGATGCCGATCTAGATAAGTTTCAGACGATCGCTGACTGTGCCGTCTTCCCCAGTTTGTATGAACCCTTTGGAATTGTGGCGCTAGAAAGTTTTGCAGCTCGTGTTCCCGTCGTTGTCTCCGATACAGGAGGCTTACCAGAGGTTGTACGGCACAACTATTCAGGCATCGTTACCCGTGCCAACAACCCCGATTCTTTGACCTGGGGAGTAGTAGAGGTGCTAAAAAACCCCGATTTGGCTCAAAAGCTAGTCGCAAATGCCTATGATTCGATTTCTAAGAGCTTTAGCTGGGATCTTCTAGCTGAGCAAACCTGTAGCGTCTATTGCAAAATTGCCGCCGAACATGCTCAAGCTACCTGGCAATAGTTAGTCTGTAGTTCAAAGCGTTGCCCAAAAAAGCGATCGCCTTGCCAATAATTGTCGAACTTTGCTAACTTATACATAGTCGTAATGAGTATGAGTTAGTCGAAAGATGGTAAAAATAGTCGGAATTATCGGTAGTTTGCGTCCTGATGCCTATAGTGCTTTAGCTTTAGAGCAGGCGATGGAACGAATCAGCGCCTTGGGTGCGGCGACAGAAATAATAGATCTACGGGAGATGCAGTTGCCTTTTTGTAATGGCGGTAGCGATTATCCAGAATATCCCGACGTGGAAGTATTGAGAGCCAAGGTCAAGGATGCGGATGGTTTAATTTTGGCAACCCCCGAATATCACGGTAGCCTGAGTGGGGTCTTGAAAAATGCGCTGGATCTGATGAGTTTTGAGCATCTGTCGGGTAAGGTTACGGGATTGATTAGTGTCTTAGGTGGACAGTCTAACAGCAATGCCCTTAACGATCTCCGAATTATCGTTAGGTGGGTACACGGTTGGGTCATTCCCGAACAAATTGCGATCGGACAGGCGTGGCAGGCTTTTGATGAGACGGGCAAGCTCAAAGATGAAAAGCTGGGGGAAAGGTTTGATAAATTTGCTCAAAGTTTGGTAAACAATACAGCTCTGCTGTCGGCTTCAGCTAATTAGGTTGTGAGCCGAACAGCCTTAAGCAGCAATTTTACAAATCAAATAGTATTACACATATAACTGCTAAGACCTTTCCGAAGAAAGAGTTATACTACGGAGTTGTTGCCAAAGCTCCCCTATGGTTGGTTGTTTGCGATGTTACGTGGTTATCACTTGGTGGATATATTTACTACAGTCGTCCCTGCTCGCG
>JBCBWB010000170.1:0-10450 GCA_039817275.1 Cyanobacteria bacterium J06648_1
GGAAATAAGTTGAATGCCTCTTGTCCCATCGCTTTTTTTGTTGAGTTCTTCTCTCATTCTATCTACAACTGTAGAGCCGATTTTTAAGATATCATTTATCAACAGTTTAGAATGTCTACAAATTTATAAATTGGGAGACAGTTCTTATTTGCCGTGTATTGTAATCGAGCGCCAAAATCCCTCTAAATCTTTAGTAGATTGAATATGGAACACTTGCTTCGTTGCTTTTGCCTTTTCTACATACTCGCGATATTTAGGTGTAAACTTTTGATGGCAGAGCCAAACTATGTAATAGGCATTTAAGGTACTTTTGACTAACGGACTGTTCTCAGGATAGCCTTCGGGTGCTACCCACAAACCTTTAATCAATCGTTTTGTTACCCAGAAATAATGCTGAAGCACTGGCAAATCGATATAAACCAATGTGTCTGCTGCTTCTAATCTTTTCCATACCGTATCAATTGAACCAAATCCATCAACAATCCAACAGTCTTGTTGTAATATCTCCTCATGAGCAGTTCGATATTCTTCGTCAGAAACTTTTTCCCCTCCTGGTTTGTATTGAACGAGATCTAAGACAATTAAAGGCAAACCAGTTATTTGAGCCAAACGCTTGCTCAGAGTCGATTTGCCACCACCAGCATTACCAAATACAGCTACTCTTTTCATTTTATGTTTCCTCCTCTAAGCTTCTTTGCCACCATAAATATCGCCTTGTCTTTACTCGGCTGCCATTGATAGTCGATCGCGAAACCTCTATTGGTCAGACTTTTAATTAAAGTGCGGTGAACATCCTGACTAAAGGAAAAAAACCTAAGGCTTTATCAATAAGTGCAATTATTTGTTTTTTAGTTTTTGATGGAATTAGGATCGCTTCCTGAAATTGTTATTTTCTAAACCAAAGCAACAAGACTAAAATACTCAACAGTAAAACCTCAGTACCCAGCAAGCTATTAAGTATCTCAGTGTCTTCAGGCTTGAGAATAAAATGAGTTCGCAACAGAGTATAAGGTAAGATTTGCAGCAAGAAAATACCGCTAAACAGTAACCAGATAGACCACGCTAATCCCCGCCAAAGAGCGATCGCCGTTACTATGTCGAAAATTAATAGTATGACGTCTAGCGATCGCCATAAAAGAGGTGTAGCTAGCCACGGTATTCCCGTCAGTCCGAGAATATTGGCAATATGAACCGTTGCGCCATAGAGTAATGCGATCGCGATTACCTTAGTATAAATTGCCGTCCAAGGTTGTTGTAATGCTGAAAGCAGAAATTTGTGAGCCGAAGTAAAGTTCATTTCCTGCATCTTCTTTTTTTTCTCCTGTTGTTGAGGTTATAGCTACCAGTACAGAATCAAAGGAATTGTCGATCTGAAATCTACGACCTTTCCTCTGGAGCGATCATTTAATACCATTTCCATTAAATGCTCCTTGCCATATTGAATCAGATTAATTAATTATCGATATTGCTTTGGAGTGACGAAAATGAACCAATAAAAAATAGATCTTCAATCCTTTTTAACCCAGGGCATTAGGTGCATCATGTAATCCTCTTTACCAATTGCTACCCCAGCCATGCGTAAGATATTGTAGGCAGTAACAAGATGAAAGTAGAAATTGGGAATGAGAAATTCGTTGACATAGACGCTACCCGTCAACTCAGCATAAAGTCCCTTTCCCAAGTCAAGACGGATTTGCTCGGCTAGCTTTTCATCCTCGACTTTGATATTTGAAAGAAGCTTCTTGGTGTTTGCTATGTGTTTGTATGCCTGCGCGAGAGATGCAACTTCAGGGTCTAAATTACTCACAGGTTTTCCATTGCACCACAGAGAAAAATTGTGTGGTTGATTACAGGTAAAAACAATCTGCGTGCCAAAGGGAAACATATCAGATGCAATACGCTTTTGAAGGAAAGATTCATCAGAAAAATGAGTTTGCGCTGTCTTCAGAAGATGCTCTAAAGTCTCTAGGCGACTTTGAAAGAGTGTCCGAATTAAATCTATATTTTGGCTTGGCATTTTATATTTCCTCAAAAGAACAGATTATGCCCTGTAGTTGGTAAAAAATTTTCTAGATTAATCAACAGAGAGTTTTTATTTCACTGATGCTCGATCTAAGATATCGGTGATTTGTGCGGATAATTCCAAGGGACGAAACGGCTTAGTAATGACTCCAGCCAAATCTAATTCCGTTAATTCTAATGCGATCGCCGATTGAGTTTTCGCTGTCATCAAAATCACGGGAATAGTGGCTGTATTTCGATTGGCTTTGAGTTGTTTAAGGGTTTCTTTACCATCCCATTCAGGCATCATCAAATCCAAGAGAATGGCTTCAGGCAGTCGGGCTTGGGCTAATGCCAAACCTTCTTTTCCCGTACTGGCGGTTATTACGTTCCAGTCTGCTGCCATTTCTAATCCCATCTGGGCAATATCTTTGACATCTGACTCATCATCAATAATTAAAATGCTTTTGCTCATGGTGGCACTATCTATAAGTCCGATCTGTTTAATTTAAACTGCGATCGGGAAAAACTAGGGAATTTGATTACAAAAGACTCGGCGAGTCGTCTCTGGTTTTTGACAAGGGCAAATTAATGTAAAAAGTACTTCCTTTACCCAAGACGCTTTCTGCCCAAATTTTGCCGTCGTGTCCCTCGATAATATGGCGACAAATTGCCAAACCTAAACCCGTTCCCCCTTTGCTACGGGAGTCAGAAGCATCTACTTGTTGAAAGCGTTCAAAGATAGATTCTAGTTTATCTTTAGGAATACCCCTACCTGTATCACGCACTGTTATTTGACAGTTATTGTCCGTAACTTTAGCCGTTAGCTTAACTATTCCCCCAGGTTCGGTAAATTTGATTCCGTTACTAAGTAGATTGGTCAAGGTTTGCAGAAGGCGATCGCAGTCGAGATTTAAGAAAATGCCATTAGGTTCTTCTAGAATTAGCTGTACTTGAGCTTTGGTAGCCATTCCCTGCATGGTTTCGGTAGCTTGAACCATCAAGGTTTTGAGATTGCAGAAAGAAGGTTTGATCGCAATTTTTCCTGACTTCATGCGTTCTAGATCGAGGATATCGTTAACCAGACGAATCAGACGTTCGCTATTGCGGATAGCTACCTGTAAAATGTTCTTACCGCGATCGCTCAACGCACCTAATTTGCCAGAATTTAATAAATCTAACGCACCAATGGTAGAAGTCATGGGGGTGCGTAGTTCGTGACTGACTAACGAGATAAATTCATTTTCGAGGCGTTTGCGTTCGGTAATATCGTTGAGAATTTGTAAAGTGCATTTTGTGCCATCCAGTTCGATTAACTCCATTGACAGCAATACGGTTTTAACTTGACCCGATTTAATAGGGAATTCTAATTCTAGATTGCGAACAAAACCTTGAGTCTCTGACCTTTGTAATGCTTGCTGATATATTGCCAAAGCCGAGGATGAGTAGATCTGTTCGATATTACGGTTAATTACTTCCGACGCACTATAGCCACTTATTTGGAGAAAGCTTTGATTAACTTCCAGTATTTGTCCCGATTTATAAGTAGCGATCGCAATCGGATTGGGACAGGCGCGAAAGGCTTTAGCAAACTTGTCTTCGGCTGCTTTTTTTTCGGTTATTTCCTGCTGTAGCTGACTATTTTGCGTTTCCAGTTTGATTTGTAAATTACGAATGGTTAGATGAGTATTCAACCTAGCTAGTACCTCCTCTACCTGAAACGGTTTGGTAATATAGTCTACACCGCCTACCTGAAAAGCTTTGACTTTATCAAACACATCCCCCAAAGCACTAATAAAAATAATCGGAATATCTTTAGTAAGATCGTCTTCCTTTAGCTGTTGACATACTTCATAGCCGTTCATTTCTGGCATCTTAACGTCGAGCAAAATCAAGTCGGGAGGAACTGCTTTTGCCCCACGAATGGCTGTCGAACCCTTAGTAACGCTTCTGACTTTATATCCCTTTTCGGTCAACATCTGAGACAGCAAAGCCAAATTTTCTGGCGTATCATCGATCGCTAAGATATCTGCTTTTGGCGTATGGTTGCGTTCTCTAAACATTATCGCTACACAGATCGACTATTCAAAATATACCGCAGCCTAATGATACTATTTGTTTTGATTTGCGATCGTGACTAATCAGATCGCTAATATATAGTCGTACAAAGTTACGTCAGGACAGATCGGTTATCTGTTCGTAAGTAACAAGTCCTAAAGGATACCGCTACGCATATAGCAAGTGTCCTAATATAAATACGTATTGCTATATTTGCTCATCATAAAAAAGAGAGCAGTTAGATCTTGCTCTCTCAGAAAAATCTAGAGGTATGTAAAAGCGAGATCGCGATCTGTGAATTCGCTTTGAACAATTTCAAGATATAAAGCAATCGAGAATAACTAGGGAAAAAACCATAAACATCAATTATTAACTGTTAATTCTCTATCCCATTCACCAAAAATTTCTTGAATCCTAGAAATAGCTTCATCGGCTGCTTGTTCGGCACTTGTTCCCTCAATAGTTACTTGGGTCAAAGCTTTCCCCCAGACATTTTCGGCTAAAACTTGACTATAGGCAGGGTGATCGACAACATAAGATAATCGTGTTTGTTCTCCCGTTAAAATTTTGGTAACAGTGGCAATATAAGGATCTTTAGTATCCCGCCAAAACGGATCTGACCAGACAGACTTATGTACGGGTTGATTTCTGCTGTTAGTAGCTTTGAGATATTCAATTGATACTTCAGGTTGAATGAAGTAACGTAAAAATTCTTTAGCTAGAGATTTGCGAGGCGAGTCCTTAAAAATAACAGCCTGTCTAACAGAAGATATGTAGTTCATCGGTTGACCATTTGGCTTATTGGGAAATCCAACAATACCCAGTCGATTGTAATAAGTATCTGGATCTTGACGTACAGTAGCAGGAATCGAAAGAGTTGCATTTGGAGTCATCAAGACCAAGCGATTGAGTAGACTGATATTGTTATCGGTATTCGACCATTCGACCGCATCTGGGGGAATATAGCCCTGTTTAAATAGTCGAGCATACCAATTTAAACACCGAATAATCCCCTGACGTACTTCCTGAAGAGCGATCGCCAATTCGCCTTGAGCTTGGAAGAGAGAAACGTTGTATGCCTCTAAAACATGCTCAAAGAAGTAATGAGTATCATCGGCTCTTTTGTCTTCAGCTAGGGTAAGTCCTGAAGCATAAATATCTTTATTTTGCTGTATTTTAAGTGAAGTTTTAGCATCCTGCCAAAATTGCCAGAAATCATCCCAGTCTTGGGGGATATCATTGGGATTCAAACCGACAGAAGCAAGTAATTGCTGCCAGTAAAAGATAAATATAGTAGTTTGATGAACAGGCACTCCATAATAGCTCCGTTTACCTGCACGGGGGTTGCTATAGGTAATTGCTCTGAGAATATTATCTGTATAAGCATCTTTGATCGGTTCGATAATATCGGCAACATCTTCTAGTCGATTTTCCCAAGCCAAACGAGGATAAAGTATGCGATCGCCCTTAAGACTCATAATTAAGTCGGGGGATTGATTTGCTTCAACTGCTCGTTCAGTTTTTCCCGTTAACTCATCGTTGGTAAAAAAAGATAATTTAACTCTATTGTTTGTTTGACTCCGCCAATTATTAACTATAGTCCGCAGAGCTTCATCTTCATTGAGATTGTAACCTTGTTCCCACCAAATATTAAGTTCGGCTGGTTCTAGTTTAGGTTTGTTAGTTAGATTGCGATCGCTATTGATGATTTTAGAGCAAGCAGCAAACAAAAAAGCAAAAGCGATCGCCAAAACGAAAATCTGCCTGTATTTAGACTTAAAACGATAACGAGACCTCTTTCTCACCCTCTTCACCCAACAAAATCATTGGTACTAAGCAAATTGTCCCTCAGCATAAACTACAATCGGGAGCAACTAGGGAAGTTTTAAAATAATAACTGATGTTACGCACTCATTAATCGGTAAGTAGCAAGTAGCAAGTAGCAAGTAGCAAGTAGCGATTTCGGTTACTAATGACTAACAACTAATGACTAACAACACTAGTTTTTGGTATGTACTGCGTAAAGTCAGATAATAGATTTAACTTTTATTTATCCCATTCCTCAAAAATTTCTTCGATTCGGGCGATCGCTTCATCCGCTGCTTGGGTCGGTGTAATATCTTCAAGCACAATTTTTTCTAGACTTTGACCCCAAATGTTTTCTTTAAGAACAACACTATAAGCAGGACTGTTAGTAGGGTAAATCGATTTAATCTTACTTTGAGTTAAAGTTTTGGTGACTGTCGAAGTATGAGGATCTTCAGGATTAGTCCAATAAGGATCTTGAATAATTGATAAATGGGCTGGAGAGTGCCTGCCTGACTCTTGGAGAAAAGTATTAATTACTTCTGGCTGTATTAAATAAGCCAGAAATTCTTTGGCTAATTTTGGATGTGCTGCATCAGCAAAAATTACTGCTTGCTCTACCAGAAATATATGATTTAGCGGTTCGCCATTCGGCTTGTTTGGTAATTCTACAATACCCAACTGATGACGATAGGCGTTGCTATCTTGACGCAATGCAGCAGGAATTGAAAGGGTCGCATTAGTAGTTGTCAGTATTTCTCGGTTGAGTATTTGATGGTTATTGGCAGCGTTATTCCAATCTACGGCATCCCTGGGGATATGTCCTTGTAAATAAAACTGTGTATACCAATCTAGACATTGAATAATACCCTGACGTACTTGAGGATCGTTGACTAGTAAATTACCATTCTCATCGAGCAATTTAACATTGTAAGCTTCTAAAATATGCTCAAAGGCTTGATAAGTATCTCCCGCTTCTACAGACATTGGCAAACCGAGGGGAAAAATATTTTGTTGATGCTTAGTGTTTAAGTCTTCTCCCACATCTAACCAAAATTGCCAAAAATTATCCCAATCTTGAGGAATATCAGCTGCGGTGCGACCTGTTTTTTCGAGTAAATCTTGCCAGTAATAAACGTGCAGTGCAGCTCTGTGTACGGGAACTGCGTAGTAACTCCATTTTCCGCTGACATTATTGTAGTAGTAAGCTGTTTCGAGTGCGCCAGGGTCATAAAATTCTTTAACTGGCTCGATCAGATCGCTAACATCTGTTAATTTTCCGTCCCGTGCCAAACTTGCATTGAGAGTGCTTTCCGCTTTAAAACTCATAAAAATATCGGGAGCAATCCCACTTTGAAGAGATCTTTGGGGCTTTTCCGAACGTTTATCTAAAGTATAAAAATTAACTTGTACCTTATTACCAGTTTTTTGTGACCACCCTTTGATGAGCTTTTGTAAAGCTTGATCTTCTTCTGGATTGTAGCCTTTATCCCACCAGATTTGGAGAACATTAGGATCGACTGGCGATCGCGTTACCTCATCATTTTGTAATTGAGTGTCGGAGTTACAGGCAGCAACTAGCATTATGGTAGCTACTACCAGAGCAAAATAACGTAAAAGCTTTTTGGTCATGACTTCTCGAACTTAGTTGATAACCAACCTATTTAGTCGATTTTAGCGCCAATTATGACCCGATTTTCTCAATAATTTACAAACTCAAAAGAATCTTAATCGGTAGCATACTGTATTAACTAAAAACTAAAAACTAGGGACTATATGCGCGATGCGTAGCGAGTTACATCTGCTAGCTAAAACTTAGATGCAGTTAATCGAACATCAGCATACTGCCAAGCAGAATCAAACTTCTGCTGTATATTATCTGCTTCGCTATCTTTGCTCTGTGCCTGTAGACTTTGAGCCAAGCCGTATAACGACCAACCATTGTTGGAATAAATAGCCAAGTCTTCTCGATATACTTGCTCTGCTGCATCATAACGCTTTGCTTTAAGTAACGCTGCACCTAGATATTGTCTGACAGGAGTAGACCAATCTGCTGGTTCATCATAGTTTAAGGCATCTTCTAGTTTAACTGCCTGACGGAGATGAGCGATCGCTCTAGGATATTTTCCTTCTTTGGCTGCTATCTCCCCTGTCAAGACTTCTGTTGCCACTTTGAGAATGTCCTGGGTGGTATTAATATCCCAGATAGTTACAGTTTCTAGTTCTGAATCGTGAGATAGTAAATCTAAGGCTTCTAATTCCTGTTTTGCTTCGGTTATTTTACCTTGAGCAGCAAAAGCCAAACCTCTGGCATAGTGCCATACTCCTGTCGGATATTTCAAATCTGCATCTGGTTGGGGAGTAGCTAAGATTTCGTCCCATTGACCAAAACGAATCATAGTAAACAACGGAACGACAGAGAAATGTTGTAATTTTCCCATGCCTGGTTCGCGCATCATGGCTGGATCGACCATCTTTGCTACGTTTTTACCCGCTTCGGTAGCCAACTTACTATCCCCTTCCATAGTGGCAGCAAACCACAAGAAATGATGATTGTGGGGCATATAAGCCAAAGGATAGATCCCTTGAGCATGACATTGAGCAGCATAGTCTTTATCTACGGCGATCGCTTCTTGATGCAGTCGCTACAACGGGGGGAACCCCCGCAACGCGCAGCATCGCTTTTTGATTGGCAACGGCAGCATCATGATATCTACCCACCCTTATGTATATATGAGAAGGCATATGTACCAGATGTCCCGAACCTGGAACGAGATCGCCTAAACGATCTGCTGCTGATATTGCCTGTTCTGGTTTTACGGCTTCGACTGCATGGATATAAAGATGATTTGCTCCTGGATGATTTGGTTCTCCCTCTAGAATTGATTCAAGAGTATCTAAAACTTTCTGAGCTTCTGGTTTTGGTTCTCCCTCTTCCGTCCAATAATCCCAGGGCATCGTGTTCATCAGGGCTTCAGCATAAATGGTAGCTGCATCCAAATCGTCGGGATGTTCCCGAGTCACCTGCGCCATTGCCTTGGCATATGCCAGATCTAAAGCACTGCGATCTTCTAATGCCTTATCTGTATATCGTTGAGACAAAGCACTGATATAGGCTTGTTCTGCTTCGCTGCTGTTCTCAGATAGTTTAACCGCCTGCTGTATAGCTGCATAAGATTCTGGCACAGCATCATCTTCCATTGTGGCATTGATATTTGGTCCCAAAACATAAGCCAAACCCCAGTTACACATGGCACAGTTAGGATCTAATTTTATTGCTTGACGAAAAGAACGCGCTGCCTCGGCATGATTAAAGCCATAGGCTAAAACTAACCCTTGGTCAAAATAACGCTTTGCTAGAGTAGATTTGGTAGTAATAGCATGGTGATGAGTTCCCATGCCCGTAAACAATGGTGCAGTGGGAGACAATACATTGCCTGATGCTGAATAAAACCAGCCCATACTGATTGTAAATACCAGGCTCATAATAAAAATTTGTATAGCATTTCTCGAATAAGTGAGATACACTAATGTCAATTCAGTCAACAGTGAAAAATGAAAGCGTATTCACTAGATTTCCGACAAAAAATCATTGATGTATACAATAAAGAGGACATTTCTCAGCGTCAATTAGCGACAAGATTCGATGTGGCTTTAAGCTTTATTGTCAAATTGCTTAGACAATATCGAGAGACAGGAACAGTATCACCTAAACCTTTTAAAGGGGGGGGTAAGCTCAAATTAAATCCTGATGATTTAGTAGTCTTGGCAGATTTAATTGAGCAAAATAATGATGCCACTTTGGATGAACTGTGCCAAATGCTTTATCACCAGCAAGGAATTAAGATTTCTCGTGCAACAATGGGAAGAATGACACAAAAATTAAAATTAACTGTTAAAAAAAACGCTACATCCTGATGAGAAGGAAACCGAACGTGTACAAAAACTAAGGGTGAACTTCTGGGAAAAGATACGAGATATTCCAGTCAAAAACTTGGTTTTCCTAGATGAGGCAGGAGTAAATTTAGCTTTAATTAGACTATATGCCCGTGCGCCAAAAGGTAGAAGGGCTAGAGGTAGTCGTCCTCATAGAAGAGGTAAAAATGTCTCAATGATTAGCGCAATCTCATTAAAAGGAATTGTCACCTCCCTTAATTTGTGTGGCTCAATCGACGGCTTGACATTTGAAGCTTTTGTCATTCGCAAACTAATACCAAAACTCTGGAAAGGTGCAGTAGTAGTCTGGGACAACTATAGTATTCATAAAGGGCAGCAGATCGAGAAGGCGATTAAAAAAGCTGGAGCTAAATTGATTTATTTACCTCCTTATTCACCTGATTTTAATCCCATTGAAAACTGTTGGTCAAAAATCAAAAGTATTTTGCGTTCTATCGGTGCAAGAACATATAGAGATTTAGATTTAGCGATCGCTTATGCCCATGCTCAAATATCTCTCAAAGATATTCGTAATTGGTTTGCTCACTCCTGCTATTGTATCTCACCATTTTGAGAAGGGCTATAGACGTTTCATCTCGATTACCTCTTTTGATCGGGAATGGGGTTGTCTTAGCTAATTTGATAACAG
>JBCBWB010000171.1:0-10397 GCA_039817275.1 Cyanobacteria bacterium J06648_1
AGTCCTCCCCCTGCATCGATAATTTATAGCCAGAAGTACTGTCGATCATAATTATCTTAGCGTCATTCTGTTCCACTTCTGTGCGTACTAAATTGACAAATTGATTAGGCGTATACTTTAACGGTTCTATCTTGACTACAGACAGCGTACCCCGTTCGATCATCGCGTGGACGGGAATATTGATTGATTCACAGCGCTTTAATAAGGTTTCTTCCCCTTCTTCAAAAGCATAAAGAATAGAGCGCTCCCCTCTGCCTGCGGCTTCTTTCATAAACTGCATGCCAAAGGTAGATTTTCCTACTCCTGAAGGACCAGAAATTACCGTTGTCGTCCCCCGTTCGATCCCACCATTGAGTAATTCATCAATTTCCGGAATACCCGCCGAAATGGGTTCTAGATCCACCTTTCGTTGATATGTTTGAGGAACCAGAATAGGAAACACTGACATTCCCCGACGATCTAGCTTCAGGTCATGATGTCCTTTGGCAAAGCCTGAACCACGAAATTTATTAACCTGAATACAGCGTTTGCTGATGGTTGAATGCAGTTCAATTACGCCATCGCACATAAACTGGAGGTCGTCATCGGGATTGCGATCGCTCCCCTCGGAGGTAAACAACAGGGTAATCTCGCGATCGGCTACAAAACGGAGAAGTGACTGTACCTGCTGGCGAAATTCAAACTGATCTTTGGCTAAATAGCGAAACTGGGTAATTGCGTCGAGAAAGATGCGCTGCGGCTTTAACTTTTCGATAATCTCAATTAGCTTGGCAGAAATTGGCGCTTTTTCTACCTCTGAGGGAGAGAAAATATCGTAATTTCGATCTTCGGCAAAAAAATCGGCAGTCGGACTCAAATCTAAAAATTCAACCTCAGCTAAATCGATCTCCATCAACTGAGCATTGCGACGCAGCTTGTTTTCTGACTCGCTAAAGCTAATCAACAGGCTGGTTTCGTTCAAACAGACCCCTATGCTAAGAAAATGAAAGCCCAAGGTGGTTTTGCCGCTACCTGGCTGACCTTTAATCAAGTAAGCTTGATTAGCAATTAATCCCCCCGATAAAATTTCATCTAAACCAGGAATTCCTGTGGATATACGTTTTGTCGTCATAAATACCCCAACTTAGCTGAAATTAGACTGTGGTGGAAATAAATCAACCAAGTACTTTTTACCTATTAGTAAAGTTAGTACGATATCGCGCAATTTCAGAATAAGTAAGGAAAATCTTAAGAAAACTGCCCCTGACTTATAGGAATTATTTACAATTTAGCTCATAGAAAAAGGACGTAGCACGGTGGCTACATCCTGCATTCAGAAAGATCAACTCTGAATCTTCTCAAATAGATGAATATCTAAAGCATCTGGATTCTATTTGTTAGTTGTTGTCTAAGGAGTCAATTGCTGGTGCAGTGAGAGACATCATCGAGTAACTATTGCTAACTGGTAATTTTGCTTCTTGAACCAAACTTGGTACGGAAGCTCGCAGTCTAGCAGTAAGCTGCGTAATGCTGGAGTCGTAGATCTGAGTCACTAGCTTGGGATATAAACCAATACCGATGATGGGAATCAGTAAACAGGCAATGATAAATACTTCTCTGGGTTCGGCATCAACCAAGTTGGTATGATCTACCAATTCCTTGTTCTCAGGCCCATAAAGCATTTCCCGCAGCATTGAAAGCAGGTAAATTGGAGTAAGAATTACGCCGATCGCCGCTAAGAAAACAATACAAACTTTAAAAGTAGAATTGTAGGCATCGCTAGTGGCAAAACCGACAAATACCATCAGTTCGGCAACAAAACCACTCATTCCAGGCAACGCCAGAGAGGCAAAAGAGCAGGTTGTCCACATGGCAAAAATCTTTTTCATCTTTTGACCCACGCCACCCATCTCATCCAGCATCAAAGTATGGCTGCGATCGTAGGTAGCCCCCACCATAAAGAAGAGACTTGCCCCAATCAGACCATGAGAGATCATCTGTAGCATCGCGCCGCTAGTTCCCAAGTCGGTAAAAGAGGCAATCCCAATCAGCACAAACCCCATATGGGAAATCGAGGAATAGGCAATCTTGCGCTTGAGATTGCGTTGAGCAAAAGAAGTCAAAGCAGCATAGACGATGTTAACCACACCCAATATTACGAGAGCGGGAGCGAAGAAAGCATGAGCATCAGGCAGCATGCCCGCATTCATACGCAACAGAGCATAACCACCCATTTTTAGCAGTATCCCCGCCAGCAGCATATGGGCAGGGGCAGTCGCCTCGCCATGGGCATCAGGAAGCCAAGTATGGAGGGGAAAGATCGGCAGCTTGACACCGTAGGCAATTAGAAAGCCACCGTAGAGGAATAATTGCAGATTAAAAGAATAATCCTTGGCGGCGATCGCACTCATATTGAACGTTACCGTGTCGCCATAAAACGCCATGGTCAACGCACCAATCAAAATAAATAGCGAACCGCCAGCAGTATAGAGAATAAACTTAGTGGCGGCGTAAAGACGCTTCTTGCCACCCCAGATGGACAAAATTAGATATACGGGAACTAACTCTAATTCCCAAACTAGGAAAAATAGCAGCATATCTTGGACGGCAAAAACGGCAATTTGCCCGCCGTACATTGCCAACATTAAAAAGTAAAATAGCTTGGGCTTATAGGTTACGGGCCAAGCTGCCATCATTGCTAGGGTAGTAATAAAGCCTGTTAGCAAAATCAGCGGCATGGAAAGACCATCCGCACCAACCGACCAATTCAAATCGAGCTGAGGAATCCAACTATAGCTTTCGACTAGCTGAAGATCGGGATTATTAAAGTCGTAGTCTTGATAGAAACCGTAAACGAGAATGGCAAAATCGATTAAGCCAATAACTAGAGCATACCAGCGAACAGTTTTACCTTCCTTGTCGGGAATAATTGGTAAAAATAGTGAGGCAGCAATGGGGAATAAAATACAGGTAGTTAACCAAGGAAAGTGGGTCATATAGAGAAAAGCAAAAATTTTACTAGGTCGTTTTACTTATAAATTTCCTTTCTTCACTTACATGTTCCGAGGTATTTTCGCCCAGAGCGAGGATTCTTAATAAATTGTTTATAGGTTGGCTAATTTTTGCCTGGGGATCGCCTGCTTACTCTACATTACTTAACCTATTCCTAAATATTCGCCGCGTATTAGTCTGATCTGCGCCAGAGTGAAAACAATCGGGATCACCCTACCATAGTTGGTGGCGATCGCCTTCCAGCCGAGGTCGGCAAAAAAATACCCCCAGACTATCGGCCCCAAAACACTGAAAATTCCTCTGGCTGTGCCATAGCGGGCTGCATTAGTCACCATGCCTTTTTTGGCTGCCTGTAATGCTAGCTGATTGCCGAGTCCTGTAACTGCCGTCGTCCCACCTTTGATTAGTGCTGTTTTAGCCGCCTGATAGGTGGCAAAATGGAGGGCAAACTGCCGCGCAATATGCTTAAGCAACCAGGATTTTAACACCGTGCTAATGGTCACAACGCCCGTACCTTTGAGCAATATTTTGAGCGGGCTATGCTGTAGCTGAACTGGCAAGGGTTCGGGAGGATGAGCCGCAGTTAAGGAATTGCCCACCTGAGCCTGGAGAGTTTTTTGTTCTTGAGCAGGTAGTTTATGCCAAGCTTTAGTAACTAGATGCAAGAAAATTTCTGCCTCTATTTCCGTTGTCTTCATCCGATTGGAGTAGGGAATTTTGAGATAATGACAAACTTTAATCAGGATGTCTCGATAGGAAATTTCCTGGGTACGTCCTCGCAATACGGTCATCCCATCTGCCGCTAGATAGCGAAATCTCCGATCCAAAGAATCAAGCCACAGGTCAAGATCTTGGCTTTGAATCTCAATTGGCTCTGGAGTCTGTAGATAGTCTAGGGGATTAAAACGACGGTTAAATAATACCTGTGTGATTTGCTGTAGTTCTTCTTCGGTAGCCAAAGCTAACCCTGCCCTCAGTTCGTCCAATGCCGTCTCCTCCACAACATCGTCTAGGTTATTTTGTGTTCGGGAATACCCTTCACTATTCCACCTTGAAATTATAGCGGACAGTCTTGAATGTGATTATATGCGAAGCGGTATCCTTTAGGACTGATTATCTGCGTAGCATTATCTTGTTGACTGTTGACTGTTAACTGACTAGTTGCCAACCAAAAGTAATGCCAATCGCGATCGCACTGAGCCAGACACTTGCTCTAGTCAGAAAATTAGGGTTTTTGGCTGGTAGCTGTCCCCAAAAGTAGGTAAGTAAGAGTATTTCAGCTATGCAGATCGCCGCCGCAATTACCACAGACTCTTCCATACCCCAGATCAAACCGCTAGCAATAACTAAGATTGTCGGAATAACCGTACTGAGAACTATACCCTGAACCTTTGCCTGCGGATCAGAGCTAACAATCGTGGCTGCGCCGACTTGAGTAATGGCGATCGCAGCTGTGGCTAAAATGGCGATCGCAACAGTCACAAAGCTTAATTCAACTCGTTCAAGTGCAAACCCAAATCCCCAGGTAGCAACCATCGTTACACCAGAGATAGCAATTCCACCGACAATCTTTGGCTTCAGAAATTGCTGGGATTCAAACTCGGTGGTCAACAGAGAATTTTGAGAATTTTCCGACCAAACCAGAGGTAAGTTGATTTCTGTCAAAGCCTGTTTTGCCGAGAGAGCATTTGGAAAACGCTGGCTGACTTTGGCATTAGTCATCTTAATTAGCCATTGTAAAAACTGCGGCTCTAGATCAGGCAATAATTCGGTTAGGTTTAGTTGATAAGGATCATCCGTCAAAGCAAAGGCACAAACTTCGTTAATGTCTTGGTGAGCTAAAAGACAGACTAAACTGATTCCCAGACTGTAGATGTCTGATGCTACGGTTGGCTTGATCATCTGTTCGGGAGCAATAAACCCTGGAGTACCAAGAAAAACGCTGCTGGCGGAAGTTTCTTTGCCACCTAAGCTCGCAAAGCCAAAATCAACTAGGTAGACATCTAAAGATTCATCAAGCAAAATATTAGCGGTTGACAGATCTCGGTGCAATATAGGAGGTTTTTGCTGCTGCAAATAAATCAAAATATCGAGAATCTTCTCGGCAACTTGCTTCACCTCTAATGGAGTTAGACAAAAATCATGGCAGGGAGTAGCGGCAATATATTCTTGAACCAGGCAAAAACCATCATCAGTTTCGATACTATCGAGATATCGCGGAATGTTAGGGTGAGATAACTTTTGTAAGATGGCAATTTCTTGAGCATAGGCTTTGTATCCTGACCAGCTAGAGTTAGCTTGGGCAAAGCAAAATTGCTTGATAACCACACTCTTTCTTGTCTCAATTTCTCTCCCTTTCCAAGTAATCCGTCCTCCCTCTCGATTTCTACCTAGTTCGGCTTCGACCTGATATCCATAGCTGATTAAGTCGGGAAAATCGCTCATTTTAAACTTTTATTGTTAATGTTTATTAATTATTTGCAGCAGGTACTAACTCAAGTAGAGGTTGTCTCCAATTATGTTTTGAACGATCAAAAGCTGGGATGAAATTTTAATAGTTAAAACAGACGGTTTTGCGGGGGATTACTCTTAAAATGCGATACTTCTTAAAGAAAAGCACATCTAATTCGTAAACTACATAATTTACATTTGAGATGAAGATTGCTACATATTTTGCCGTTAAACCATCTAGGTATTGCTGAGGGCTGGTTCAATGTGATACAAGATACAGAACAATCAAAATCTACGGGGTATATAAAACGAAATCATCCATATCATATCTTTTCAATACAGTAAAAATAATGAACCAGAAACTCAATAAATATTATCAATATTAATTATTACTAAAGAACGATTTGCCTCATATAAAAAATATTTAAAAATGCCAGCTAAAAATATCTTATTGGTAGAAGATAACCCCGATGATCGCGAGTTGATGAAGCTTGCTTTTGCTCAAGGAGAAATTCCCCATAATTTAATCGTGGTTGCCGATGGCATTGAAGCTCTAAATTATCTTCATAGTCAGGCAGAGGAACAAAAAAATGTCGCCCAATTTGACGACCGTAACATTAACACCATGCCGGCGCTAGTGATGCTAGATTTAAATCTGCCTAGGATCAATGGAATTGAAGTTCTCAAGCGAATCAGAGCAGATCCACGGACTAGAATTATTCCTGTAGTCATAATAAGCTCTTCAAATGAGCCACAAGACCTCATTGACAGTTATATTAATGGCTGTAACAGTTATATTAGAAAGCCGATGCACTTTACGCAACTACAAACTTTTGTGAGAGAGATAAGTACGTATTGGCTGACCGTTAATCAGCTTCCCCTGTTTTTGGAGTTTTAAATGAGTAAACTTCTGCGAGTCTTAATTATTGAAGATTCAGAAGACGATGCCGAACTATTAGCTATTGCTCTGGAAAGAGGTGGTTATCAAGTAACTCATCAACGAGTTGACACAAAAGAAGACATGCAGGCTGCCTTATCCGAGTCTCAGTCTTGGGATATTGTCTTAGCGGACTACTCCATGCCCCAGTTTAGTGCGATCGCCGCATTAGAAATCTTGAAAGAACAAGAATTAGACCTCCCTTTTGTGATTGTATCGGGGAAAATTGGCGAGGATACGGCCGTAGCAGCCATGAAGGCAGGGGCGCATGATTATCTAGTGAAGGGGCAGCTATCGCGTTTGTTGCCAGCCGTGGAGCGAGAACTGAGGGAAGCAGTTCTACGAGAAGAATATCGCGCTGCTCAAAAAAGACTGAGATATTTGGCATATTATGATAAGCTGACCGATTTACCCAACCGCACCTTGTTTTTAGAACACCTCAGCCGCGAATTAGCTCAATACCAGGAACTTAGAGCTTATGCTTCGCGCTTGTCTGACGGCTCGGATGTCAATATGTTTGCCGTTTTGCTACTCAGCATTGATCGCTTTCGCAGTATTAAGCGGAGTTTGGGTTATGAAATTAGCGA
This sequence comes from Cyanobacteria bacterium J06648_1, assembly GCA_039817275.1. Taxonomy (GTDB): domain Bacteria; phylum Cyanobacteriota; class Cyanobacteriia; order Cyanobacteriales; family Xenococcaceae; genus Waterburya. The sequence goes on from JBCBWB010000171.1 coordinate 6,967, forward strand.
AAAACTCTTAAAAGCGATCGCCAGACGTTTGGAACTGTGTATTGCCACTCTAGATACTAATGTAGTCGCCAGAATCAGCGAGGATGAGTTTGCTCTTTTGGTTACAGGTTTAGAGCATCCTAGTGATGTTGTTAATCGTGCCGAGCTGCTATATCGAGAACTGATTAAACCTTTCGAGATCAATGGTGCTACAGTCTGCTCGACAGTAAGTATCGGTATTTCCTTAAATCGAGAGGATAATCGCGAACCAGAAAAAATGTTACGTTGGGCAGATACGGCAATGCAGTACGCTAAGGCAAACTTTGCTAAAAGCTCGGTATTATTTGATGCCAGCATGCAGAGTAAGGCGATCGAGAAGCTGCGCCTTGAAAACGATCTGCAAAAAGCGATCGATAATCATCAGCTATATCTCAATTATCAGCCTATTGTTGATTTAAATACAGGGCAGATCAACTGTTTGGAGGCTTTGGTACGCTGGAATCACGATTCCCTCGGTCGCATTCCTCCTGATAAGTTTATTCCGATTTGCGAAGAGACGGGACAGATTATTGCTTTGGGTCAATGGGTACTTTCAGAGGCTTGTTATCAGCTAGTTGCTTGGCAAAAAGCGTTCGTTGGCAAGTCACCCCTGACAATGAGTATTAACCTCTCGCGCATTCAGATCTACCATCCTGAGCTAATTCCCCAAATAGACACTCTGCTAGAGACTTTAAATTTAGCAGGCAAAGATTTGAAGTTGGAAATTACCGAAAGCACTCTGATGGAAAATACTTCTGCCGTGACCAGAGTTTTGGAACAGCTCAAGGAAAGAGATATCAAGCTTTGTTTGGATGATTTTGGTACAGGCTATTCGTCTTTGAGCTACCTACGCTATTTACCTGTGGACACGGTAAAAATTGATCGCTCTTTTATTGGGCCAGAAATTAATAACACCAACTACGATATCATTAAGGCAATTATCAACTTAGCCCATAGCCTAGGCTTAGACGTAATCGCCGAAGGGATAGAAACAGAAGCTCAGTTGAGAATCCTCAAGGATTTGGGTTGTGAATACGGGCAGGGATATCTTTTTGCTCATCCTCTCAATAGTGTTGATGTGATGAACACAGTTAACAGTTAGTATTTAGCATTAAACATTTGACAGAAGAAGTAGGACGCTATCTTGTCTCGAATGTATTTCCTGTTTTTCATAAACCTAAATATTAAACAATGGATCGTTGGCAGCATAACTTTATTAAAACTAACGGCATTAACCTACACTACGTTAGTGCAGGATCGGGTCAGCTCATGCTGATGCTTCATGGTTTCCCTGAGTTTTGGTACTCTTGGCGACACCAGCTCGAAGAATTTGCGACGGACTATCATACCGTGGCGGTAGATTTACGGGGCTATAACGATAGTGATAAGCCAGAAGGGCTAGCTGCCTATCAGATGTCGGAATTTATCGAAGATGTACGGGGCATTATTACGGGCTTAGGGTATGAAGACTGTATTCTGGTGGCTCACGATTGGGGCGGCGCGATCGCCTGGAACTTCGCTTATGCCTATCCAGAGATGGTAGAAAAGCTGATTGTACTGAATATTCCTCACCCAGCTAAATTTGCTCAGGGCTTGCGGACACCAGAACAGCTATTCAAGAGTTGGTATATTTTGGCTTTCCAGATTCCCCTGCTGCCAGAATTCTTATTGCAGCTCAATGACTATCAGGCAGTCAAAGAAGCTTTTTTGGGTATGGCGATCGATAAAACAGCATTTAGCGAAGCAGACTTAAACGCCTATCGTGATGCGGCGGCAAAACCAGGGGCATTGACGGCGATGATTAATTACTATCGCGGTATTTTCTCTCAGCTATTTGAGGGTGAACCTCGAACCTGGTCAATCTTGGATATGCCGACTCTCACTATCTGGGGCGAAGCCGACACCGCCCTGGGCAAAGAGCTAACCTACGGTACTGAAGCCTACGTGAGAGATTGGCAGGTAAAGTATATCCCTAACTGTAGCCATTGGGTGCAGCAAGAACAGCCCGAACTGGTCAATCGCTACATGCGGGAATTTCTGGAACAGTAGTCAGAAAAATCTCCTCTAGCTTAGCCCTCGGCGATCAAGAGCGAAAAAACCTCGATTCTGCCTATCTGGATACTGCCAACACCTAATTGAGGATGGTATGGTAAATGCTGGAGTTAAGAACTAAGGGCTGATAGGTAAATCAAAAATATGGTTAGGAAACCAAGAGTATTACCTGGAGAAAGTTTTCCTCTAGGAGCGACAGTCTATGCCGATGGGGTTAATTTCAGCGTTTTTTCCCAAAATGCGACGGCGATCGAGCTACTGCTGTTCAATACGGTTCAGGCTGCCAAACCCACTTACGTCATCAAACTAGACCCCACTCGCCACCGAACCTATCACTATTGGCACGTCTTTATTCCCGATCTCAAACCAGGACAAATTTATGGTTATCGCGCTTACGGGGAGTTTGATCCCAAAACAGGCGATCGCTTTGATAAGACCAAGGTACTGCTAGATCCCTACGCTAAGGCAATTGTCGGGGAAGAATTTTATGATCGCCAGGCGGCAGAAAAACGGGGCAACAACTGCGCTCATGCGCTCAAGGGGGTTGTAGTCGATCCTAGCACCTACGATTGGGAACGCGATCGCCATCCGCGAATTCCCTACTCCTCCAGCGTCATCTATGAGATGCACGTGGGGGGCTTTACCCGTAACCCAAATTCAGGGGTTGCCCCCGATAAAAGAGGGACATACGCTGGGCTGATCGAAAAAATACCCTATCTCCAAGAGTTGGGTATTACTGCCGTTGAATTACTCCCCGTACATCAGTTCGATCCGCAAGACGTGCGCCCAGGCTTAAAAAACTATTGGGGCTACAGTACCATCGGCTTTTTTGCCCCCCATCGAGGCTATAGCTCTCAGCGCGATCCTTTGGGTGCGGTGGACGAGTTTCGCGACCTGGTTAAGGCACTGCACAAAGCCAACATAGAAGTAATTTTAGACGTAGTGTTTAACCACACGGCAGAGGGAAATGAAAATGGTCCTACCCTTTCTTTCCGTGGTTTAGATAATCAGACTTACTACATTTTGGAAGACAACCAAGAAGAATATAAAAACTATAGTGGCTGCGGCAACACCTTTAAGGGTAATCATCCCGTAGTCGGACGCTTGATAGTCGATTCCCTGCGCTACTGGGTATCTGAGATGCATGTTGATGGTTTTCGCTTCGATTTAGCCTCAGTATTGTCTAGAGACGTATATGGCGAACCAATTGAAGATGCGGGAGCATTAAAAATCCTCTCAATTATTGAGTCCGATCCCGTGCTGGCAGGGAGTAAACTAATTGCCGAGGCTTGGGATGCGGCAGGACTCTATCACGTGGGCAAGTTTGTCGATCAGGCAGACTGGTTTTCTGAATGGAATGG
>JBCBWB010000172.1:0-10384 GCA_039817275.1 Cyanobacteria bacterium J06648_1
GATTTCTATCTAGAATTATCGAAGCTCCCAGCAGTTCTACCGCCTCCGCCAGAGAAAAGGAGCGATTATGAGCGATCGCCAGATTTTTAATCCGTGCGCGAAACTGCCGATATTGTTCAACAGGCAGGGGTTTACCCAAACAATGCTCAAATAGATACTGAAAGTTGCTTGCACCGCTAAACTTGCCGTACCAAACGTCGGGTTCACCTTGACTAAATAAATAGTAGCTAGAGCGATCGCTACACAAAGAGTCCACATGAATACCTGTTTCGTAGCGCAAACTTTCTGGTGAGTAGGGCGAGTTGGCGGTGAACCCGTATCGAGCCAGGTAGTCGGTTACTTGAGCCAGAGTATTATAGTTAATTCCAGGAATTTCCCAGCCATAGCGCAGTCTCAAACCATTAAGCACCTGTTCTAGCGCCACATTTCCCGCACGTTCACCAATGCCGCCAAAAGTGCCAGAGATACCTGTTGCTCCCGCCAGCACCGCCTGGATCGTATTTTCTAGAGCCAAACCGCGATCGTTATGAAAATGAACCGCCAGGGGAGTTCGATCTTCGGTAAACTCAATTAGGTTGCGTAGCCAAAGCTTGGTATCTTCAGGAGTCAAAATGCCAACGGTGTCGCAAAGCAAGAAGTGGTCAATGTAGGGCTGGAACTTATTGATACATTCGACCAAAAAATCAAAATCGGCGCGACTGGCATCTTCGGCTGCAAAACAGATTTTTAATCCTCGGCTGGCAGCATATTTTAGATGGCTCAGAACCCGATCTAGCATACGGTTACGGATTTGATTAATTTCTTCTAGACTGGGACGAGTGTAGCGACGCAGCAGGGGATCTCTCAAAGCCAAAAGGCGATCGCTAACCGCATTAAAGAGAATTATGGTTTTTACCCCACAGTCTTGGGAGTGATTAATATGCCTTTCGCCCATCATGGTAGAGGCAGCCAGAACATTTTGTAGCTTTGAACTGGTCAGGCTTCTAGCTAGCTGGGCTTCTGTTGGGTGAATGGCTGGCATCAAAGCCAAGTGATGTACCCCTGTTTGGGCAATAAGTCCAGCCAGATCGCTTTTGGTGGCGGCATCAAAAAAAATGCCTACCTGCTGTTCGCCGTCTCTGAGGGTTTCATCAAAAATGGTTAGGGGTATCTGTCTCATCACCAAACATTATCATAAGTGTAGTATTAAGATACGCAAACATTAGGCTATTAATGCACGCTCAACAATCAAGATTCCCTTATTGGGGACTAATCTGCTATAAAGTAACTCTAAATCTGACATTTCGGTAGTGGGTGAGTCGAGCAGAATTTATGAATAAGGCATCAGAACAGGCTTCAGCTAATCTCTCTGTAAGCGTTGGGGCTACTTTGCCCAATTTGGTGACGATCGCTAATTCTTTACCCCAAATATTGCACCAGGCGGCACAACGTTCGACAGGAATTTTCTTAGTTGGCGAGCAAGAACACCCTGATTTCTTGGCTTATAGCGACCTGCTTCAAGCTGCCGAAAAAATTTTACATAGTTTGCGCCAGCGAGGTTTGCAGCCCCAGGATCGGGTCATTATTCAATTGCTAGATCCCCAATACTTTCTCATCTGTCTTTGGGGCTGTTTTTTGGGAGGATACGTGCCGATTCCTCTGGGGGTGGATCTCAATCTTGATCGCCCCAAACTGCGTCAGGCGATTGAGTTATTTACTCCGTCTGTGATTGTTACGGAAGGGAATATTGCTGGGCTAGCTACGGTGGGAATGACGGATTTGCTAAATGGCGATCGCGATTCTCAATGGCATGATGGTAATTTGGATGATTTGGCGCTGTTGTTAATGACTTCAGGCAGTACGGGCAAGCCCAAGGGAGTGATGCTGTCGGCTCGTAATTTAATTGCCAGCGTTTACGGTATGGCAACGGTAAATCAACTATCGCAGCAGGATATTACCCTTAACTGGATGCCTTTAGAGCATGTGGCTAGTCTGGTCATGTTTCACCTGACAGAAGTATATTTGGGCTGCCAGCAGATTCAGGTCAATAGCGAGCTGATTTTGCCTAACCCGCTACAGTGGCTTAATTTAATTGATCGCCATCGCGTCACGGCAACCTGGAGTCCTAATTTTGCCTATAACTTAGTCAATGAGAAGTTAAACCAGCAAGATCCGCAGGTTAACTGGGATTTATCCTGTCTGCGCTGGATGGGCAATGGTGCCGAAGCGGTGGTAGGTGAAACGGCAGGGCGATTCATCGAACTGCTTGCTCCTTACGGTTTGTCTCCCCAGGTAGTTAGTCCTGGTTATGGGATGTCGGAAACTACTTCGGGTATTGCCCACGCTCAAGATTTTTATCTTAATTTGGATCGGGAATATGTCTCGGTGGGTGCGCCGATTCCTGGGGTGTCGCTGCGGATCGTCGATGAGGATAATCAGCCTGTGCCTGAAGGTACGGTGGGCTTGTTGCAGGTAAAAGGCGCAACGGTAACAATGGGCTACTATCAGCAGCCTGAGCTAAATCGAGAGATATTTACTGCCGATGGCTGGTTTAACACGGGAGATTTGGGTTTTCTCAAGTCGGGACAATTAACGATTACGGGTAGACAAAAGGACGTAATTATTATCAACGGTGTTAATTACTACAACCACGAGTTAGAAACAATAGTCGAAGCGATTGCTGGGGTTACAGTTTCTTTTACTGCCGCCTGTGGAGTCATGGATGCCAACCAGCAGGAGCAAATTGCCATCTTTTTCCATACAGAGTTAACCGCAGAGAGTCTGGGACAGTTACTTAATACTATTCGCAGGAGGGTATTTACAGATGCTGGTGTTGCCCCTGCCTATCTTATTCCCGTTGCCCAAGAGACTATCCCCAAGACAGCGATTGGCAAGATTAGGCGATCGCAATTAAGTCAGCAATTTGCCGCAGGGGAGTTTGAACAGATTGTTAGTGAAACTAGAGAATTATCACAGCAGCGCGGTTTAACTCAGCAGGATCTGCCTGGTAATGCGATCGAACAGCGGCTAGTTGAGGTGTGGCAAGATGTATTGAATTTAGAGCGAGTCGGAGTTAAGGATAATTTTTTTGAGCTGGGGGGAAACTCCCTCTTGTTAATGCAGGTATTGGGTAAGCTGACTCCAAAGTATAGTTTGTCGGCGGTCGAGCTATTTCAGTATCCGACGATCGCTACTTTAGCCGAGTATTTAGCCCAGGATGCAAATTGCGATCGCCCATCGGCAGCAGTAGAGCAGGGAAAGCGTCGGGGAGAATTGCGCCGTCAGGCTACAGGCGATCGTGATGTGGCAATTATTGGTATGTCCTGTCGCTTTCCAGGGGCGGATAATATTAGTCAGTTTTGGGCAAACCTACGGGATGGTGTGGAGTCGATTAGCTGGTTTACGGCAGCAGAAATGATAGATTCGGGAGTGGATGCGGAGCTAGTTAAGCATCCGAATTATGTTAACGCTAGCCCGATTTTGCATAATATTGAGGGCTTTGACGCAGATTTCTGGGGCTATAGTCCCAAAGAGGCGCAGCTACTCGATCCACAGCAGCGTTTATTTATGGAATGTGCTTGGGAGAGTCTAGAAGATGCAGGATACGATCCTCTGGCTTACGGAGGAGACATCGGTCTATATGGCGGTGCGGCGACTAATACCTACTTGCTCAATAATATCTATCCCAATCGCCATCAAATTGATCGCCAGGACGATCTTCAGGTGCTAAACCTCAGCTCTCTAGGGGGTTTTCAGGTAACTACAGCCAACGACAAGGACTATCTAACCACTCGCACATCCTATAAATTAAATCTCACGGGGTCGAGCGTTAACGTACAGACTGCCTGTTCGACTTCTCTAGTCACGGTTCACCTCGCCTGTCAAAGCCTGATCGATGCCGAATGCGATCTTGCCCTCGCGGGGGGAGTTTCCGTCCATGCTCCCCAAAAAATGGGCTATCTCTACCAGGAGGGAATGATCTTGTCTGCTGATGGTCACTGTCGGGCTTTTGATGCTGACGCTTCGGGGACAATTTTTGGCAGCGGGGCGGGGATGGTGGTGCTAAAGCTATTGGAGCGCGCCGTTGCCGATGGCGATCGCATTTATGGGGTAATTAAAGGTTCGGCAGTTAATAATGATGGCGGCAGTAAGGTCGGATATCTCGCCCCCAACGTTGAGGGACAGGCGAGGGTGATTTCCGAAGCGATCGCCTACGCCGATATAGATCCTAAGTCGGTCGGTTATATTGAGGCACACGGTACGGGGACAAAGCTAGGAGATCCGATCGAAATTGCGGCGCTAACTCAGGCATATCAAAGCGATCGCGCTTCAGAATCTTGTGCTGTAGGCTCGGTTAAGACCAATGTGGGACATCTGCAAATGGCATCGGGGATTGTTGGTCTGATCAAAACTACTCTCTGTCTCTATCATCAGCAAATTCCTGCCAGCCTGCACTTCGATCGCCCTAATCCTCAGATCGATTTTACCCACAGTCCTTTTTATATCAATACTCAACTACAGCCCTGGCAAAATAATGCTTATCCCCGTCGGGCGGGAGTTAATTCTTTGGGCATTGGGGGGACAAATGCTCATGTGATTATCGAAGAGTTTGTGAGGGAAAAAGAGCCAGAAAAAGAGCCGCTTCCTGCCTATTTATTAACTCTATCGGCTAAAACTGACGCGGCATTAAAGGAGTTAACGGCAAACTATCAGCAACTACTCAATACAGCCCCCGATATTTCCCTGGCAGATATCTGTCTGACAAGTAACGTTGGTAGACATCATTTCGATTGCCGACTAGGTATTGTCGCCCAAAATAAACAGGAGTTACGGCAGAAATTAGCAACAGCAACAAGACCAAACTTAGCAGGAAATAAACTGGCTTTCCTCTTTACAGGACAGGGTTCACAATATGTCGGCATGGGAAGAGAGCTATACGAAACTCAGTCTGTATTTCGCGACACGGTAGATCGCTGTTTATCGATTATTCAGCCTGATTTTGAGCCAGAATTAAAAACGATCTTGTTTGGACTAGGCGATCGCGTTTCGGAATTAACAGCCGCTGAGAAAGAGACTGTAGCTACTGAATTCTTAATTGACCAGACAGAATATACCCAACCGCTACTGTTTACGATCGAATACGCCCTGGCACAACTCTGGCTCTCCTGGGGCATTGTCCCCGATGTGATGATGGGTCATAGTTTGGGAGAATATGTCGCCGCAACAGTCGCCGAGGTGTTTAGTCTGGAGAATGCTCTACGGCTTGTAGTTGCCCGCAGTCAGTTAATGCAAAACCTACCCAGTAATGGGGGTATGCTAGCAGTATTTGGCGATCGCTCTAAAATTAAAGATCTAATCGGCGATCTCAGTATTGCGGCGGATAACGGGACACACCTGGTTTTATCGGGACTTACTTCAGATATTGAGCGAGTTAGCGATCGTTTAAATGCTATCGGCATCAAAACCAAATTACTCAATGTCTCCCAGGCATTCCATTCCCCTCTAATGCAGCCGATGCTGGCAGACTTTGCCGCAGTAGCCGCAGGGATAAACTATTCTTTACCCCAGATTCCCCTAGTTTCCAACCTGACAGGAGAATTAGCCCCAGAAGCGATCGCCACGGCAGAATATTGGCAGGAGCATATTATTCAGTCAGTCCAGTTTGCCAGCAGTATTGCATATTTAGATCGCCAACAGGTAGATATCTTCCTCGAAATAGGCACCAAGCCAACTCTGATTGCTCTGGCGAAAAGCATTATTCCAGACAAGCTGTTTTTGACTAGTCTCGATCCCCAGAAGGCAGACTGGCAACATATTCTCACCGCCCTCGCCCAACTATACAGGTTGGGTGCAGAGATCGACTGGCATGTAGTATCCAAAAACTATAACGCTAAAAAAACACTTTTACCTACCTATCCTTTCCAAAGACAGAGATACTGGTTCGATCCGCCTCAACAGCAGAATCACTTCCAGCCTGCCAAAGCAGATCCAACCCATCCCTTATTAGGGACAAAGATCGCCTCTCCTCTCAAACAAACAATCTGGCAATCTTTCCTCTCCACCACAAACCCTAACTGGTTGTCAGATCACCGTGTAAATGAGCAAATTATCTTTCCAGGTACAGCCTATCTCGAAATGGCGATCGCTTTAGGCAGATCCCACTATCAAAGCGATCGCTTATTAATTACCGATGTCGCGATCGACTCGCCGCTTGTATTTGAGGAAACTTCAAACATAATCGAAATCCAAACTATTATCACCCCCGAAAATAGCTCTACAGCCTGGGAGATTTATAGTCATCAGCAAAATCTAAAAAGCGATCGTTGGCAACTCCACTGTCAAGGAGCAATATCAGCGTTAACGACACCTTTGGCAGGTAAAACCCTTAACGAGCTTAAAACCAAACTGTCCTCTGACGAATTAGACATCCAGCAACACTACCAAGCCTGTCGGCAAAAAGGACTCAATTACGGCAGCAGTTTCCAGGGAATCAAACAGCTATGGGCAAACAACAGCGAAGCTTTAGGGGCGATCGAACTACCCAGGGATCTCGATCGCCAAAGCTACCATTTCCATCCTGCACTACTAGATGCCTGTCTCCAGCTACTCTTTGCGGCTTTACCAGCAGAGTTACAAACAACTACCTATGTTCCCGTAGGTTTAGATAAATTATCGATCCAGTCTTTACCTAAACAACAAGTGTGGAGTTATCTTCAGCTACACCAACCCGATAGTTCGGATCGCCTATTAAGTGCCGATGTTTGGCTCTACGATCCTGCTGGTAAATTACTTGCCACAATCAAAGGATTGCGATCGCAAGCTGTTAAGTCTCAGCCGATAAGATCTAATTGGCTCTATCAACCTCAATGGCAACCCCAACCTTTGTTAACTCCTGCTAGTTTGAGTCAGGACAATAACTGGCTTATTTTTGCCGAGCGTAACCACAAGAATTCTGTCGGTGAAGAGTTAGCCGCACTCCTCAAGTCTCAGCAACAGCAGTATCGACTAATTAGCCGTAATGACATAAACGATAGTCCTCAAGCTTTTCGCCAGTTAATCCAACAACACCAAGACGTAACGGGGGTAGTTTATCTCTGGAGTCTAGACGAGGCGGAGAATTGGCATGAGTGCCAAAGTTATCTTTATTTAGTTCAGGCTTTAATCGCCGCGAATTGCAATCCTACTCTCTGGTACGTTACTCGCCATGCCCAACCTGTAAACAATTTTCCTCTAACACCAGGAATCAAAAACTCCTGTCTCTGGGGGATGCAAAAAGCGATCGCTCTAGAACATCCTGACTTACCCTGTATGGGAATAGATTTAGACTCTAAAGAGAATGCCGCCGCTGCTATCTTCGAGGAAATTAGCCGCACCGCAGTCGAGCAGGTTGCCTATCGCGATCGACGACGCTATGTGAACAGATTAGTCAAATACGACTCTGAATACCAGCTAAAAGCGGAAAAAGAGTTAAACCAGCAGCAAAACCAGAACTCAAGACTAGAAATCAACCATCCTGGTGATTTAGACAGTTTAACCTGGACAAGCATACCGCGATCGCAACCCCAAGCTCATGAGATCGAAATCGAGGTTAAAGCAACAGGCTTGAACTTCCGTGACGTGATGGTAGCTTTGGATCTATATCCCGATGAGACAAAATTCCTCGGTTTAGAAGCAGCGGGAGTAGTTACCCAGGTGGGTAAAGATGTCAGTAACTTTGAACCAGGGGATGAAGTTATGGCGATCTCCGACAAGAGCTTTAGCCAGTACCTCGTGGTTGACTCCAAATTAGCCATTGCCAAACCAGCAGTTAGCTTTAGCGCCGCCGCCACTATTCCCGTAACTTTCCTTACGGCTTATTACACCCTGGTTTATTTAGCAAAACTTCAGCCGGGAGACAAAATCTTGATCCATGCCGCAGCGGGTGGGGTGGGTATCGCCGCAGTTCAAATCGCCCAACAGATTGGCGCCGAAATATACGCCACGGCTTCTATTCCCAAGTGGCAACTACTAGAATCTCTGGGAGTCAAGCAGATTATGAACTCTCGCAGTCTGGATTTTGCCGCAGAAATTATGACGGCTACCCAGGGTAAAGGCGTGGATGTCGTCCTCAATTCCCTGGCTGGGGAATATATCCCCCAGAGTATTTCTGTCCTCCAGCCCCAGGGACGTATGATCGAAATTGGCAAGCAGGGTATTTGGTCACAGGAACAAGTGGCAGCAGTACGAGGGGATCTTAGCTATTTCGTAGTCGATCTGTGGCAGATTACCCAGGACAAACCCCAACTAATTCAGCAAATGCTATCCGAGTTGCGATCGCAATTTGTCTCGACTGAACTACAGCCCCTACCTCACAAAATATTTAGTAGCGATCGGGCAATCGATGCTTTCCGCTATATGCAGCAGGGCAAACATCAGGGCAAAATCGTCATTGCCGCAGAGACTCAGGTTGATCGAGCTTACCAACGGCAATCGCTTTCTAGCAACACCTACAGGGGTACATACCTAATCACGGGGGGAATGGGCGCGATCGGTTTAAAAGTAGCTCAATGGTTAATTACTAAAGGCATAACTAATCTCGCTTTACTGGGACGGGGGGAAGTAAAGCCCGAATTAAAACCTGCTCTGAAAAAAATACAGGAGAATGCCCAGGTTAATCTTATTAAAGCAGATATTGCTGATACAAATCAACTAGCCCAGGCGCTCAGACAAATCGAATTAGAACTACCACCACTCAAAGGAGTTATCCACTGTGCGGGAATAACAGGCGATCGCACTATCGTCCAACAAGACTGGCAAAGCTTCAAATCCGTCCTCGCACCCAAAGTACAGGGAGCCTGGAATCTCCACCAATTAACCCAAAAATACGACCTCGATCACTTTATTCTCTTCTCTTCTGCCGCTTCTCTCCTTGGTTCGGCTGGTCAAGCCAATTACTGCGCTGCCAATGCCTTTCTCGATACTTTAGCTCATGCAAGGAAAAGTATGGGTCTGCCAGCGATCGCGATTAACTGGAGTGCCTGGCAAGATACAGGATTAGCCGCTAATCCTCAAATTACCCAGAGTTTACAGCAACAGGGTATTGACTCAATTAAACCCAGCGAAGCAATTAAGATCTTAGACCGCTTGCTTTTAAATCCTCCCGCACAGATTGGCGTAATTCCGATGGACTGGAAAGTTTGGCAACAAAGTAATTCTGTTACTCCCTACTACGAAAATCTAGTCCAGGCAAAAGTGGCTCCTAAAACCAACCTTAACTATAAACAACAGCTACTTAATGCCATTTCTAGCCAAAAAGAATCCCGCTTAATTACACAGATATGCCAGGAGGTAGGTAATATTCTCGGCATCAACAAGATCGAAGACATAGATTTAGAATTGGGCTTCGCTGAATTAGGTTTGGACTCTTTGGGTTCAGTTGAATTAAGAAACAAACTTCAGTCGAATTACGACCTTAAGCTATCGCAGACTATTATTTTCGACTATCCGACTATTAGGCAGTTAAGCCAACAGTTACTATCTATCTTATTTCCTCAAGAAACATTGAAAGACACAAAAGCAGAAGACCAAAACGCTGATGTTGCCAAACTATCCGAGACTGAAGCAGAATTATCTTTGCTAGCAGAATTAGAAGAACTAGAGCTTTAATTTTCTAGCTTTTTGCCTGCCAATAATTACTCAATTAAATAATTTCAGAAGGCTGTTGAAAAACATAATTTCATGTCTGACTGCCTTATGTTTTGTTCGTATGGTCGCCAAATTTTTATCACGTTGCTATCTTTGGCAAAATTTGCGTTTGATTTCTCTATCTCTAATCGAAAATTTGAAATTATGAACGGGACTGCCAATAACGATGCGCTTCTGGGAACTAATTCCCACGACCTAATCAATGGATTAGAGGGTAATGATTTGCTCGATGGTCTTGGGGGTAACGATACTCTTAACGGCGACGAAGGTAACGATACTCTTTACGGGGGAGCGGGAAACGACCGCCTAGACGCTGGAACGGGCAATAATTATGTCGATGGCGGGATGGGAGTTGATACTCTGACTCTAAATTACAGTACTTTAACAGGAAGTATTGCTCATAGGGGACATACCCCAAATTATAGCAAAACTTCTTTCGGCAGAGAGAAGATTCACTATCACGACAATGTGGAAAAAGTTATCCTCACAGGTACAACCTTCGACGACGACATTAGCTCTTCAGGGAGAATGGATACCCTTGATGGTAATTCTGGTAGCGATAACCTGAGCTTAATCTGGTTCGATCAGACTGATAGTCTCGATGTTAATGTCGATCTCTCTAATGCTGGCAATCAAGTCACGGGCATCAGCGGTATGCGGGTAAGCAACTTTGAGACGGTTGATATAGTTGCTACGGGCAGCGGAGACGATACTATCTCCC
>JBCBWB010000173.1:0-10340 GCA_039817275.1 Cyanobacteria bacterium J06648_1
TGGATTGAAGAATTTGGTTGAAGTCTTGAAGCGCCTGCTCAGAGATTTTACGCCACGGTAGGTCATGCTGTCGAGCAAGAGCGGCACAGTCCTCATATTCTGGTTGAGCATTAAGGATTCGTTTGTTTTCTCCTGCTTCCCAGCTAGCAACTTTTACCCGAATAGAGCCATATTTGGTCTTAATAGTCTGTATTTCACGATTGAGGATGGTTCTGTGCTGAGTCCGCTCGCGAATTCCTAAAGTAGTTGTCTCGCGAAAAATAATTGTTTTGCAGGTATCGGCTATTTCTGGATGACAAATCGCGGTTAAGAGAATTCCCGTGCGAGATTTCTTCATCCCAATACTTTGAGTAAAAACATCTAATGCCCCTGCGGCTAATAGCCGCTCAAGAGTGTAGGCTACTGCCTGGGGGTTGAGATCGTCAATTTGAGTTTCTAAAACCGTAATCACCTCTTGGTGGAGTTTAGCGTGAGGTTGCTCTGGTGCCTCCCCAATCCAGAGCCGCAGAATGTTGGGGATCGCCAAATCTCTCGAACCAGCGCCCAGTCCGATTTTACTCAACTTCATGGTGGGAGGTGCGCCAAAATCTTGAGCCAAGGTAACGGCGATCGCTGCTCCCGTTGGTGTAACTAGCTCTTGTTGAATACCATTGCTATAGATCGAGACTTCTCTCGTCTCCCAAAGCTTGATTACCGCAGGAACAGGAACGGACAAGATTCCATGAGCCGCTTTGACAGTGCCACCTCCCGTTGGCATGGGAGAGCAGTATAGTTGCTCAATATCCAGCCAATCTAAACCAATACAGGTACCGACAATATCCACAATCGCATCTGTCGCTCCTACTTCGTGAAAATGCACCTGTTCGGGGGAAATTCCGTGGACTGCTCCTTCGGCGATCGCTAACTGCTGGAATATTTCTTGGCTCCAGCGTTTTGCGCGGTTGGGCAGAGGTGCCGATTCAATTAGCTTTTCGATCTCTGGCAGGTGTCGCGAATGATGATGGTGATGCTCGTGGTGCGGTTTAACTAGCTTGACATGAACTTTAGTTGCTGATTGACCGTTACGAATTACGGTCTCAGTGCTCAACTGATATTCTTGTTCTATACCTAGGCTTTGAAGACAATCAACCAAATATTGCCAGGGTAAACCACAATCGACTAATGCTCCCAAGCACATATCCCCAGCAATTCCTGTAGGACATTCTAAGTAACCAATCTTGACCATAAAACTGTTTTGCTCAATCTGAGAGTGATCTTAACTGTTGATTGCTTCTACAGTAAATATTGCAGTAAATATTATCTTCTTCTAATTGACAACACTATGGCAATTCTCTACGAACTACATCCTCACAATCCGCAGCAACGCACTATCGACCAAATTGTAGCCGCTCTAAAAAAAGGTGCAGTGATGCTCTATCCTACCGATACAGTTTATGCGATCGGCTGCGACCTCAGCGTTAAATCGGGAATCGAAAAGGTAAAAAGAATCAAGCAAATGTCCAACGACAAGCCTTTAACCTTCTTGTGTTCTTCCCTGTCTAATATATCCGAATATGCTACGGTCAGCGATCGCGCCTATCGGATTATGAAACACCTAATTCCTGGACCCTATACTTTTCTGCTGCCCGCAACCAAACAAGTACCCAAATTAGTAATGAGTCCGAAGCGCAAGACCTCTGGCATCAGAGTTCCAGATAGTACCTTTTGTCAGGAATTACTGAAAGCCCTGGGTAATCCTGTTATCTCTACCTCGGCTCATTTACCAGACGAAGACGGCGAATACCCCACCATGAATGTTGAAAAGGCTTATCTTTTTGATGCTTTAGATAGTCAGGTAGATATTATTATCGATAACCAAATTGATCCTGGCTTCAAGGTCTCAACTATCCTCAACTTTACTAGCAACGAACCAGAGGTAGTGCGCCAGGGGTTGGGTTGGCAAGAAGTAGAAGAATGGTTAAATGTGGTGCATTAAGCCAAAAATTACCTCAAGAACCAAGGTAGAGAAAATGGTAATGCAAAAAATCTGCCTAAAATTCTCCAAAAGCGATCGCCCAATATTAAATTCAGTCAGGCGATCGCTTTTTCTAATCTGAACGTAGTGTCAATCTCTAGTCAGTAATCAGTCCACAGCGCTTTAGCGCAGATCGTCGCCGCAAGCGACGACTGGAAGGCAGAAGCCTTCGTGGATGCCGCTACGCATATAATCAGTAATTAGTAATCACTCCTTACCGATCTTCAGCACGGCCATAAACGCCTCTTGGGGTACGTCTACTGTCCCAATCGACTTCATGCGCTTCTTACCTTTAGCTTGCTTTTGCAATAGCTTCTTTTTCCGAGAGATATCACCGCCATAACATTTTGCCAAGACATCTTTACGTAAGGCAGGAATGTGTTCACTGGCAATTACTTTTGCTCCAATCGCAGCTTGAATTGGTACTTTAAACTGATGGCGCGGAATCAATTCTTTGAGCTTTTCAGTTAAGGCTCGACCCACATAGTAGGCTTTATCTCGATGCACAATAGTAGATAAAGCATCTACAGGATCTTTATTAACCAAAATATCGAGCTTGACTAGATGATCGCTGCGGTAGCCTAACATCTGATATTCCATGCTGGCATAGCCTTTAGTCCGAGACTTCATCTGATCAAAAAAGTCGGTGACAACCTCGGCTAAAGGCAGCTCATAAACCAGACAGGTACGATTTTGGGTAAAGTATTTCATGTCCTTAAAAATGCCGCGTCGAGTTTGGCACAAGTCCATCAGAGTCCCAACATAATTCTCAGGCGTGATAATCTCTACCTTAATAAATGGCTCCTCAATTTTTTCTCTCTTCTGAGGATCGGGTAACAGACTAGGATTATCGATTTCCATCACTTCCCCTTCAATAGTCGTCACGCGATAAATTACTGAGGGTGCGGTAGTAATCAGTTCGAGATTATATTCTCGTTCGAGCCTTTCTTGGACAATTTCCATGTGCAGTAATCCCAGAAAACCACAGCGGAAGCCAAAACCCATGGCGCTCGAAGTCTCTGGCTCATAAGACAAAGCGGCATCGTTGAGCTTAAGCTTGTCTAGAGCATCCCGCAGATCGGGATATTGATCCGAGTCAGTAGGGAATAGACCACAGAAAACCATTGGCTTGGCTTCGGTATATCCAGGTAAAGGTTCGGGAGCTGCTTCTTCTACTAGAGTAATAGTGTCTCCCACACGGGCATCTTCTACCGCCTTGATCGCTGCGGCAAAATAGCCTACTTCTCCTGCATGCAGTTCATCGACTTCGATCTGGGTTGGGGCAAGAATTCCTAACTCGTCAATCACATACTCTTTTCCCGATGCCATCAGCCGTACGTTATCACCTCTTTTGACCTTACCGTCCATGACGCGGAAGTACACTACTACTCCACGGTAAGCGTCGTAATAACTGTCAAAAATCAAGGCTCGCAGAGGTTGATCCACCGTATCTGCTGGAGCAGGAACTTGCTGAACGATTGATTCTAAAATATCGTCTACTCCTAGACCAATTTTTGCCGAGGCTTGAATAATATCAGTGCAGTCCAAGCCCACTACATCCTCAATTTCCTGCGCCACGCGATCGCATTCTGCACCAGGCAAATCAATTTTATTAAGTACAGGAATAATCTCTAAATCATTTTCTAAGGCAAGATAGACATTGGCTAAAGTTTGCGCTTCTACTCCTTGAGAAGAATCGACTACCAATAATGCTCCTTCGCACGCAGCCAAAGAACGAGATACCTCATAAGAAAAATCAACGTGTCCAGGAGTATCGATCAGATTTAAAACATAGTCCTGTCCATCTTTGGCAGTATAGTTCATTCGCGCTGCCTGCAATTTAATGGTGATTCCTCGCTCTCGTTCGAGATCCATGTTGTCGAGGAATTGCTCTTTCATCTGTCTTTGAGCAACAGTACCAGTATCTTGCAACATGCGATCTGCCAAGGTAGATTTACCATGATCGATGTGAGCAATGATTGAAAAGTTGCGGATGCGAGATACGGGAACGTCAGTCATAAAAGTTAATCAGAATTAAGAATATTTAAAAGTTACTATTTGGTATATTGTAATGTTCATTTTTACTTATTTTCCAGTTCTCTCGCAGATTTTTTCCCCGCAATATATTTTTTGAGCTGAGGTTTCTATCGATGTTGGTAAAATAAAAGCAGAACCAGGTAATACGTTTATGAATGATGAACCCCTCAACAATAATGAATCTAGCAAAGCTAGCGGTGAAGATAGAACCACGGACAAAGTCCAGGTTTCTGTCGATTTAGATCTAGAGGTATTAGAGCAGATCAAACATCTCACTAGCGATCCTAGTCGAGTAATCGAAGCAGCAATCAAACAGTGGCTTCGAGGAGAAAGAAACGACAACACCGATTTGACCAGAACTTTCCAGCGCAATCCTCCTGTACCACCTCAAGGAGAATGGAATGACTAAGTAGGCAAGGATTAGGGATCGGAAGGTCAGAGTTTAGCCCCAATTCCATACAGGGTGTTCGTATCTTGGTTGCTCTATTTATTTGAATAAATTACTGATTATCTGCTAGGTGCTGCTCGTTGCTCATTAGATATCTTAGGTTATAGTTTCAGGTATAATGTCGAGTCTTTTGGCAAATTCCCTGAAAAGTCATCTATTTACCAATGCTCCCTAAATTTGATTCCAACAATAATAGTAGTACTACTATGTCAGCCAGGGCGATTGAATGGCAACATCTGGGAGCAGAATTAGTTTTCACTCAGGATATTGCTGGCAACTATCTTTCATTTTGGTGGGCGAAAGCGGCGAAGTATGGCTTAGATTCTGACTGTTCTGCTGAACTAGAATTGGCGAATAGCAGCTTTTCCGCCTCTGTCAGCGAAGTTTTTGCTCCTGTAGATACATTTACATATTTGGAGAAGATACGTCGGGTTCTCAAGCGTCGTCTACCAGAACAGTGCTACTGTTTATTTCAGTGTCAAGAGACCTCCTATTCTTTCGAGCTAATTATCAGCCCGATTTTGCCACCTCAAGGAGAGCCTCAGGCTGTCATGGTAATTGGACATATGTTAGAAGAGACAGAAATGTTTTCTTTTGCTGAGGAGGATACCCCCGCCGCTATCTACAGCTATCAGAAATTACTAAGTCAGGTAGTACAGCAAATTCGCCGCAGTCTAGATTTGGCAACTATTTATGAGCATACCGTACAAAACATTGGTTCGACTTTTGCTACCAGCCGCTGCTTGATTTTGGCAAACCATCAGAACCTAACTCGACTCACTGTAGAGGCAGAATATTGCCGTGATGAATACGATTCTACAACCGAGCATCAAATCGATTGGCATAGCGAGACTCATCTCCAGCAAGTTCTCGGATCAGGTCATCCTTTAGCACTGGACTTTATCAAACAGGATCGGTTGCAGCGTAAGTCTGTCCTGGTGATTTCTACTAATAGCAGTAGTGAAGATAGCGTTTTAATCTGCCTCCAGCAGTGCGATCGCTTTCGCCATTGGACAACGGCGGAAATGGAAATGTTGCGGGAAATTGCCGAGCAGGTAGAAGCAGCGATCTCCTTAGCAAAGCTTTATCGTGAAGTGGAACAGGCAAGTATTCAGGCAGAAGAAGCAAGTCGGCTCAAAAGCGATTTCTTGGCTAATACTTCCCACGAACTACGCACCCCCCTCAACGGCATCATTGGCTTTTTAAAACTACTCCTCGAAGGCATGGCAGACGATCCTGAAGAGCAGCGGGAATTTATCGAGGAGGCATATAAGTCATCGATTCATTTACTGAATTTGATCAACGACATTCTGGACATTGCCAAGATTGAGGCTGGCAAAATGGAGCTAGAGCTGAATGAGATTGAATTAAACGAACTCTTCCAAGATGTCGATAATTTGATTAGTACTCAAGCTAAACAAAAAAAGCTCAATTTTCAGATCAAACCCCCGGCAACTCTCACCCCCGTGATCCTATATGGTAACTATCAGCGGCTGCTCCAGGTAATGCTCAATCTGATCGGCAACGGCATCAAATTTACTAAAGAGGGTGGAATTGTTATTAGCGCGGAAGTCACCAACAAAAAAATAGAATGTCAGGGAATTGAATTTCCAGGAATGGTAAAAATTAGCGTCGCCGATACGGGGATTGGAGTATCTTTAGAAAAGCAGGATAAGCTGTTTGAAAACTTTTATCAGGTAGATGGTTCGCGCACCAAATCCTATGGTGGCACTGGTCTGGGCTTGGCTATTTCTCAAAAGTTAGTCGAGGCAATGGGAGGAACAATCTCTTTCTACAGCATGGGAGATGGGTTAGGGTCAACCGTTACTTTTACCGTGCCTTTAAGTCATTTACCTGTAATTAAGACAGCTCAGTCTGAGTAGCGAGCGATCGCTATCAGCTTCTATCTAGCTATTAAAGGGCAAAACAAGTCATCTAACCACCCTCGTACTTGGTTTAGATAGCTGGGAACATCCGACTGACCGTCGGACATTTTTAATACTTGGCGATAATCTGCTACAGCACAATTCCAGTCTCCGTTAAGGTGATAGGTTCTACCTCTTTCGGCATAAATTTTAGCTTCTAAAGTGTCGCCAATAATCAGGGCGATCTCAAAGTTTTCCAGTCCTAGTTCGTATAGCTCTAGCTCGCGAAAAGCAATTCCTTGGTTAATCCAAGCTCGCAGGTTGCCTGGGTTGAGGTCGAGAGCAAGATCGTATTCAGCGATCGCATCTTCAAGATCTCCCTGGGCTGCATAGCAGTTGGCTCGATTATTATAGGCACTATCGAGATTAGGATTAATTTCCAATGCCAGAGATAAATCACAAAGAGCTTCGATAATTTGATTGTTACGATAGTGCATCAAGCCGCGATTATTATAGTTAGCAGCATGGTCAGGACACAGGGCAATCAGACGATCAAGCAAAGCGATCGCGCTCTCATATTCCTCCTGCATTACCCTCGCCTTGATTGCTTTTTTCAACTGCTGTTCGGTAGTCGAACTGGGTCTATTTGCTTGAGGTCGAGCAAAATCGGTCTTCATAACTTTTAACCAGCTTTCTCTGTCGCTACGATGAAATCTTTCTTTTAAGAACCTGGGATCTCGCTTCTGTATTACGAATCGAACTGTCACTCGATTTTAATTATGAGCAAAAGCAAGTTTTTGACTCTTTATAAAAAGCATCATGGCGAAAAAAATTACTAATGTCTTCCACATAATTACGTAAAAAAATACTTTAAATTAAGTAAATAAACTTTGATTTATGTATCGATTAAAGGATTAAATGTTTGGTTTCATCACAATCAGTCTCAAAGACAAGCAATTGAGTTCAGTTTTACACTACATTTTTTAAGTACTGGCTATAAAAATAGCCTGCAACAAATTTAAATTTGTATTTAAAAAAATATGGATCAGACAGTTTTATTTGCTCAAGCAGCCGATTTGGCAGCCGACGATTACTGTGTTTTAGGATTGGCAACCTGCTTCGTGCGGGATGAAGGAGAAATTGAGCAGCTAAAAGTTTTAGAACCTATTCCTTCGGCTGCTCTAGAAGCTCTACTGAAGGGGGTTCCTACCTCATATCAAATCGCCTGTGCCACAACCCTGGGCGAAATTTTTCAGGATGATACCGTAAACATACCGAGTGAATTACAGATAGATAGCGAAATTAGTATTTGCGATCGCTTTGCCGAAAGAGTAGCCGCCGCAACTCGGACTTATAAAAGTCGTCCCGAAGCTCAAGAACATATTCCTTTTGGAGCAGTTAAGCAAGACTTTAATTATTCTTTGGAAAGAAAAAGAGTTTTGAATACCTCCCGTGCAGTGAGTACAGAGGATAATGTTAAGCAGCATTCTCATACTCACAAAGTTCTCTAAGACGAGACAAAATCAAGCTGTTGATGTGGTCTGACTACTAGTACTCCAAATTAACTTTTAAGAGGAAGATTTGATTCTTCTTTGGTACGCACCTCGCTGCCAACTCTTGCTGGTATTTTTATAAGCTAGAAATAGATGGGGACAAATAATCTTTCTTATTTCAGCTTGGGATAAAACCAGAAGTCTGGGCCACATTTGATAATCAGCATAGGTCAGATAAGGCACGAGACTACTGCAAATTACTGAAGTCAACAGAGCAGGACCAGTCTTAAACCAAGGGCTTTCGTTACAGTAATAATTCAAATTGTTTACCGCTTGATAAAAAGCAGTGCGAATTGCACTTTGGTGAGGAATACAGCCAAAAAAGTTGTTACCAATGCAGGATAAATCTTCTTGTAAAACGACCAGTTCTGGGTTTAGCCTAACTATCTTAGCTAGTGGCTGACGACACAAATCGTCGGTATCGGCATAAAACCCTCCCATCTGATTGAGATAAGCTAGTCGAAAGAAGTCTGATTGAGTAGCTGCTTCATCGCAATTATTAAAAGCATTCACTACTCTCTTATCGTAGTGATGATGCAAAAAAGCGATCGCCTCGTCCTCAGAAAAGCGAATATATTCATATCCAGGATTCTGCTCAATCCAACTTTGGCAAACTCGCTCTACATCTGCTGGAGGATTGGGATCGTTCCAATATTGAACGATTTTCGAGGGAATCGAGGGGACGCTACCGGCTTTTGTTGATGATAATGAATCCTTTACAAGATCAAAGATTCCTTGTTGTCTTAGCTCTTTGGCAAGATACAAAGCCGTACCAAAATAATTAGGCTCTTTGACCAACAAATTTCCTAGCTCTACTATTTTGGTAAATCCGGTAAGCTTTTCTATTGCTTGAAGTTGGGTCAGTAAAGGAGGATTAATTCGTAGTTCATTAACAATCATCGCGCAATGTCCTCTCAAAGGCACTGCAACTTTTCCTGGCTGGCTTTTGAGCTTTAATTCTTGAGTAGCAAGTTTCAATTCCTGGCTAGCCTCGTCAAATCTTCCTGTCAACATCTTGGCGCTGGCTAGCAAATTTCTCTGGGCTATGGCAACAGCAGCAGCAGAAATGGCTTTTTTTAAGTGAGCTTCAGCCTGGTAATAATTGTATTGATGAAAGTAAATTCGAGCTTTTAAGCTCTCTGTTTGCAGAATCCAATCTTGATTATCGGTAGTTATTTGCTCCAGTGCCTTCAGTGCTTTGAGGTTATCGCCCTGCTCCAAGTACAGGCGACAGCGTTGCCAATGTAGCTGAACATGAGTAGGAAAACGAACTATCTTTTCATCTAGTAATCGATTAGCAGCATCGAGATAGCCTAAACGCAATTGTATTTCAACTAATTTTTGGACAATTTGAGCTGAATCTGGCAGCCGTGCTTGAACTTGTTTGAGTAAGGTTAATGCCGCTTCTCCCTTGCCCTTAAGAAACATTAAATTAGCTATTAGACAATATCCCTGAGGAGAGTCGGGATACTTCCTCACACATTCTCTGATAGCATTGTCGTGCAGCATCCCAATGATCAAGCGCTTGATACAAAGTACCCAAACGACTCAAAAGTTGCATGTTTCTTGCTGATGACTGATCTGCTGCTTCTAAAAGGGCGATCGCTTTTTCTACCTGACCTGATTGACTATAAATCTGAGCCAGCTTCATTTGTGCGGGAAGATGCTCTGGTTCGATAGATAGTATCTCTTCGTAAATTTGTGTCGCCGCTGCAAATTTAGCTGTTTTTTGCCAAATACTGGCTTGGATTAATTGAGCGCGGATGTTGTGGGGGAACTGTGAAATTATGGCTTCAATTTGCTTCTTTGCTTCATCAAAACGACCTAAATCCCTCAGTTCTTCAACGCTACATAACTCCGCCTCTAAAGAATTTCCAGAACTGGGTGCTTTTGATTGAGCAAGACAATACCACTGTAATGCTTCGGCTCTCTGATGTAGCTGCCGAAAAAAGTGACCAGACTGCATCATAACCAAAAATGAGTCGGGATAATTATTTTGTAGTAATTCGAGTTGCTGACGAGCTTGGGAACAAAGCCCCATACCATTTAAAACCTGGACTTTCTGAAGCTGGGGTTTAATTTCTTCTGGGTGATGGAGATGAGCTTGTTGAAAATATTCTAAGGCTACTTTGAACTGCTGACGTTTTTGCGCTAATTTACCTATTTGCATCAAAGCCTGAAAATTATGGGGATTATCTTGGAGAATTTGATTAATAATTTTCAAAGCCGCGGGTAATTTACCCAGTTCTTCTAGCTCTGTGGCTAGGTTTAAAGTAATGTTGATATTGTTTAGTGCGATCGCACTAGATTTTTGGTAGTATTCTAAAGCCTTCTCTCGCTTTCCCTGCTGACGGTAGAGACTAGCGATCTGGTTCAATACTTGAATATTTTTAGGAGCAAGACTTTCTGCCTGCTTAAAAATC
>JBCBWB010000174.1:0-10328 GCA_039817275.1 Cyanobacteria bacterium J06648_1
AAAGTTGTCTGCGCAACTCCGGGATTAAGCGGGTCTGTCTCGACCGTGCTATGGGAGAAAAAGGAATTAAGCTCTGGGCGGATGCTTGCCATCAAGCCAGTAAGCCTGTATTTGTGCGTATTGCTTCTAATAGTGGACTACCCTGCTGCAAAAAGACCAATTACTGGCGTATCAAACGCATACTCGACTGGCTTGGAGCGGCGGCAATTCTGACTTTGATTAGTCCGCTAATATTGCTGATTGTTTTATCAGTTAAGGTTTTGACTCCCGGCCCTGTATTTTATTGCCAATGGCGAGTAGGTAAGCGAGGCAGACTGTTTAGAATGTATAAGTTTCGCACGATGGTAGTCGATGCCGAGCAGAAGCATAGTGCTTTGATGCAGAGTCAGAATGGTCTACACAAGCTCGAAAATGACCCCCGCGTCACCTTTATTGGTAGGTGGTTGAGAAAATACAGTCTAGATGAACTACCTCAACTATTTAATGTACTCAAAGGAGAAATGAGCCTGGTGGGACCTCGTCCCTGGGCGCTTTATGATGCTTTGCGCTTGGGAGAACAGGGAGAAGCGAGATTGAATGCTTTACCTGGTATTACTGGAGCCTGGCAGGTCGGTGGTCGTTCTCATCTATTAGATCTCGATGCAGTTACCAAATGGGATTTGGAATATCTTGCTGGCTGGTCTTTGATCCAGGATCTGAGAATTTTACTAATGACTATCCCTAAAGTTCTTTCGGGCTTTGGTGCGTATTGAGATCAAATCGGTTGAGTATTTTATGAAGCTTACATTGCCCAAAACCTTAAGACGTTTATTGAGAGCCAGCAAATTTTGGCAGGACAACTACATACTGCTGCGAGAATTTAAAAATTTTCGTCGCATTGCCATTTTGGCAGTTATATTTACCGTCTCTGCCGCAGTTTTTGAGGGGTTGACTCTCGGTTTGCTGCTTTCTTTTCTTCAGAGTCTGACAGATCCCAGCGGAGCAGCGGTAACCACAGGAATTACCTGGGTAGACACTGTCATATTGGGGGCAAACAATCCCGTGCAAACGAGAATTTATCAGGTTTCGCTCTTTTTAGTGTTGACCACCGTAGTTCGAGGCGTACTGTTTTACTTGGGTAAGCTTTGTAGCGGTTATGCTCAGGCTGAATTAAGTTATCAGCTAAAAATTAGAATTTTCGAGCAGCTTCAATCATTAAAGTTGAGCTACTTTTCTCAAACTCGTTCTGGTTCGCTGATTAACACCGTTACCAATGAAATTGTGCAGCTCAAACAGGTATTCGATTTGATGTCGAATATTTTGGTCAAGGTTAGCAATTTGTTTATCTACATTATCTCGATGTTCCTGCTGTCTTGGCAGCTTACGGTAATATCTTTGATGCTGTTTTCTTTGCTGACGGTGGCTATTTCGACTTTGTTCAAACGAATTAGAGAAATTAGCTTTGCCAGAACTACCGCCAACAGCCAGTTTACCTCTGTAGCCTTGGAGTTAATCAGCGGCATGAGAACCATTCAGGGTTCGGTAGCTCAAGAGTTTGAGCGACAAAAATTTTATGCTGTTAGCGATCGCATCGAACAGGTAGAAAAACGCTCGGCAGTATTTCAGGCGGGAGTTGAGCCAATTACAATTACCGCCTCAACCGTGGTTTTGTTGGGAATACTGCTTTTTGCCTATACCTTCATGATTGCTTCGGGACAGTTAAAGGTAGCAACTCTCTTCACCTTTCTCATTATTTTGTTCCGTCTTGTGCCAGTGGTCAGACTGCTCAACGCTCAAAGAGCGAAGTTAATCAATTTTCAGGGTTCAATTGATAACATTAAACAGCTTTTGAGAACCGATAACAAACCTTATTTAGCCAATGGCAAGGTTCGGTTTGCGGGACTACGTCGAGGCATCACCTTTAGAAGCGTTGACTTTGCCTATGAACCCGATAATCCGATCCTAAAAAATATTAATTTAACTCTAGAAAAGGGTAAAACCACTGCCTTTGTTGGCGCTTCTGGGGCGGGCAAAACCACCCTAGCCGATTTAATTCCGCGTTTTTATGAACCGACTCTGGGTTCGATCCAGTTTGATGGGCGTGACATTCAAGAATTTGACGTTGACTCCCTGCGACATAAAATGGCGATCGTCAGCCAAGATACCTTTATTTTTAATACAACAATTGCCGAGAATATTGCTTACGGATTAAAAGATGTTGCTCCAGCGGCAATCTGGCAGGCGGCAGAACAGGCAAACGCCATCGAATTTATCCAGGAGATGCCCGCAGGGCTGAATACCGAACTAGGCGATCGCGGCACGCGACTATCGGGGGGACAGCGCCAGCGAATTGCGATCGCTCGTGCCCTGCTGCGAAATCCCGAAATTTTGATTCTAGATGAGGCAACCAGCGCTTTAGATTCAGTCTCAGAAAAGCTAATTCAAAATTCCCTAGAGCGGTTGGCAGTCGGTAGAACCGTAATCACTATTGCTCACCGCCTATCGACCATTGCCAAAGCCGATAAAGTAGTTGTTCTTGATCAGGGAAGAATTGTCGAACAAGGCAGCTATGGCGAGCTATTGAGTCTTCAAGGCAAACTCTGGAAATATCATCAGACTCAGCATCGAATGTCTGAAGTTGATCACCATTAAAGTTTACCTATGTATGCCTATTTTTTAAAAGAATGATGATTAATAATTTTGCTTTGATAATCGGGGCGATGAAGTGCGGCACCACCAGTCTTTTCAACTGCTTAGCCCAACATCCTGAAATAGCAGGATGTAAGTATAAGGAGCCTCACTTTTTTTCCAAGGCAGAGAATTTTGCCAAAGGTTTTGACTACTATCAAAATTTGTGGGATCAACAAGACCTTACTCCTAAAATTGCTTTGGAAGCTACCCCTGGATACACAAAGGTAACTCACCAAGATCCAGCTAATGCGGCTGCTAATATTGCTCAGGTACAGCAAGAGTACGGCGTTGAGTTCAAATTTATCTACATCATGCGAGATCCATTAGAGCGCATCGAGTCTCACTATCTCCACAATATGCTCAAGGGCAATGAAGCAAAGCTGACCGCAGTATCTCAGATTGATCAGTCAATTATTGATACTTCTAAATACGCTATGCAGCTAGATGAATATTATCAAAGATTCACTGCGGATAAAATACTGCTCCTGGACTTTGCTCAATTCACAGTCAATCCTGATCAAAGTTTGCGGCAAATTTGCCAGTTTTTGCAGGTTGATCCCAGCTTTCAATTCCAGCAGGTTCAGAAGGCACACAACAGCAGTCAGAGATTAAGGCTTAAATTTCCTTTGTTGAACAGTCTACGCCATACTCAACTGGTAAAATCCTGGCGATCAGCAATCTCTGAAGAACAAAAATACGCATTAAAAAGCATCTTTGGTCAAAGAAAGCAGGTTTCTTTTAAGTTACCAGAACACCTTAAAACTGAAATAGCCCAAGAATTAAAGCCAGATTTAGCCAGGCTTCATGAAAGCTATGATTTTCAATCTAGTTCTTGGCAAATAAAGCTATAAAACCAAACTGAAGTTAACTTGCCGTTTAATTTGTCTTAATTAACCTTTCATTATATTTTTCTCATAAAAACAACCATTATGGAATCGAAGATCAGCAATTTTTTAATTATAGTAGGAGCAATGAAGTGCGGCACAACCAGTCTGTATAATTATTTAGCTCAACATCCAGAAATTGCTGCTTGTCAAACAAAAGAAACGGGTTTTTTTAGCTTTTCTAGCCGTTTTTTTAAGGGATTTGATTTTTATCAAGGATTATGGGATTGGCAACCAGGCAAACATAAATATGCTTTGGAGGCCACCCCTGGATACACTAGGGTTACTAATCCTAAGTATCTTAATGCTGCTGAAAAAATACGCCTGACTAAAGAAGAAACTGGGGCAAATTTCAAGTTTATTTATATCCTCAGAAATCCTGTAGATCGGATTGAATCTCATTACACTCAAGGTAAGAAACATCGTAATCTAGAAGTCATCAAATCTGAGGCGGCAACAATTGAGGAAGAAATAATTGATACTTCTCGCTATGCGATGCAGATCAAAGAATATTACCAAAGGTTTCCTGCCGATGATATATTACTTCTGCGGTTAGAAGATTTGCAGTCTGACCCGCAAGCCTTAATGATTAAAGTCTGCGACTTTTTAGAGATAGACAGAGAGTATTCTTTTGAACTAAATCTAACCCATAATTCCTACAGCAGCAAAACATCTCGTGTTGTGATTCCTGGCTATTCTTGGTTGAGAAGAACTGATTTTGTCAAGAACTACATCAAGTTTATGTCAGGAGATTTAAAGCGCAGGATCAGACTAATCCGCAACTTACTGTCGAAAAATATTGATTACGAGTATATCAAGCTCTCGACTCAACAACGAGAGTACGCAATTACTGAACTCCGAGCAGACTTAATCGAGTTGAGAGATAAATTCAACGTTGATGTAGCTAGCTGGGGTATTGATATTGAATAGGTAACAAGTTTAAATCTTGATTAAAAATTTTCAGTGGCTAAATTAGCTTCCTAATTGATCAAATATAGTCTTCACAGCTCAAATGAAATTACCTAACTTTTTAATTATTGGTGCAGCAAAAGCTGGAACTAGCTCTCTATACTACTATCTTAAACAGCATCCTGATATTTATATGAGTCCCATTAAGGAAACTAATTTTTTGGCACTGGAGGGGGACGAGTTGTGTTACGCAGGGCCAGATCAAGGAATTAATAAGACATCAATTACTAAGTTAGAAGATTATCAGAATCTATTTAAGAATGTATCTACTGAAAGCGCCGTTGGGGAAGCTTCACCTATCTATTTAGATAGTCAAAAAGCAATTAAAAATGCGCAAAAGTATTTACCTGGAGTAAAATTAATCGCTATTTTGAGAAACCCAATTACCAGAGCTTTTTCTAGTTACTCGCATTTAATGAGGGAAAACTTAGAAACTAATCCTTTTCGAGCCGCTTTGGATCAAGAAGAGGAGAGAATCAACTTAAAATGGTCTCACCTCTATTATTATAAGCAGAAAGGATTTTATTATCAGTATCTTCAACGTTATTTCCAGGAATTTGACCGCAATAATATCAAAGTTTATTTGTTTGAAGATCTCAACCATCACACCCTAGACGTAGTTCAGGACATTTTTAAATATCTGGATGTAGATTCAAGTTTTATCCCAAATTTGACTCGCAAAAATGTATCGGGTATCCCTCAAAATAGATTTATTTATAATTTGTTTACTAAGAAAAATATTTTAAAATCTAACCTAAAACCTTTATTTCCTCATAAAATTCGTCGCAATCTCTATGATTTAGTAACTAGAAAAACTCTCAAGCCGAAACCAGAAATGGATTTGGCTACCAAAGAGTATCTTTTGGATTTATATCGCGAGGATATTTTGAACTTGCAGGATCTGCTCAATAGAGATTTGTCTCATTGGTTATCAATAGCCTAATAATTATCATGAAAACTACCGTTATTATTCCGTCGTATAAGCGTTGTCAAGATTTGGAGCGATGTTTGATGGCGCTAAAACAGCAAACATCGCTGGCTGATGAAGTGATTGTTGTTGTTCGTGACACGGACTTAGAAACCCAAAATTTCCTGAGTCGCTTTGATCAAGAAGGTCTTAACCTACGGGCAGTAGAAGCTATATCCCCTGGTCAAATTGCCGCTTTAAATGCGGGACTCGATCAAGCTACTGGAGACATTATTGCTATTACTGATGATGATGGAGTTCCTCATCCCCCTTGGCTAGAGCGAATTAAAGCCCATTTCTTAGCAGATGAGGGTGTTGGTGGAGTTGGTGGTAGAGATTGGGTTTATATTGACGAACAGCGAATCGAGGGCGAACAGCAAACTGTAGGAAAAGTCCAGTGGTTTGGACGCACAATTGGCAATCATCATTTGGGGGTAGGCAAGCCCCGTGAAGTAGAAATACTCAAGGGTGCCAATATGAGCTATCGGAGAACCGCTATTGCTAATCGTCGCTTTGATACTAGGCTTTTAGGTTCAGGCGCAGAAGTTCATAACGATAGAGCATTTAGCTTGAATATTAAAAAAGCGGGGTGGAAACTAATTTATGACCCCGCTGTGTCAATTGACCATCATCATGGGAAACGTTTTGACGAAGACCAAAGGGGTAAGTTCAATAAAATCGCTTGGTTTAATGAGGTTCATAACAACACCATCGTTATGTTTGATTATTTGCCTCCTGCTCGCAAAGCAATCTATTTTGTCTGGTCAATCTTGATTGGTACTCGTAAGGGTTTTGGCATAGCGCAGTTGTTCAGATTTTTACCAAAAGAAGGTATGTTAGCGGTAGAAAAATGGATAATTTCGCTAAAAGCCCGCATTGCCGGATATAAAACGTTGTTTTTATCGGAAACTTCTTCTGGCTTAAGCTCTTTGTCTCGACGAAATTCTAGCGGCAATGTTTAGCAGTACTGAAGTTATTATTCGCTAGAACGTTTTATTTGGAGATCGTGTCCGTGAATCACAAACCTATGTCTGTACCCAGCCCCTATCATAGTAGCTGGAAGTTTAATCGGGAATTAAAATCAGCCTGGTTTGCCATTATTGGATTTATTGTCGTCGTTGGCGGTTTGTTGTTAGCGGCGCCTCAGTTTTTAATCCCTATTTTCCCTGTTGCTTCATTGGGAGTCGGTATTTTCTTATACGTCAGATATCCAGCTATGTATATCGGGTTTACCTGGTGGATGTGGTTTGTTGGTCCGACTGTGCGTAGAATTATTGACTATAGGTGTGGCTTTATAACTCCTGGGGTCAGCGTATTAGGACCGCTTTTGGTTACTTCTATCTCTATTTGTACTCTCTTAAAATATCTACCGAAGATTTTTTTTAGAGGCAAAGACGCTTTAGTTTTTGCTCTTTGCTCTTTTAGCGTAATTTATGGCTTTTTCGTTGGTCTGATTCGCAACCCAATAATTAGCTATCCGCGAGAAATTATAGTGCTTATGAGCTGGCTGTGTCCGATCTCCTTTGCTTTTTTTCTCTACATAAATTGGCGTAACTATCCCGAAATTCGCCAAACTATCGAGAAAACCTTCCTTTGGGGAGTTTTTGCAATGGGTATCTACGGAATTTTTCAGTTTGTAACGGTACCAGAGTGGGATAAATTTTACGTTCTAGAAAATGATTTAACTTGGTTGGGCAAACCGCTCCCTTTTCAAATAAGAGTATTTAGCCTGATGCGAGATACTCAGCCTTTTGCCTACACTATGATGGCAGGTTTGCTATTGCTACTCGGTAAGCCGAGTAAGTTTGGTTACGTAGTTTCTGCATTGGGTTATGTGGTTTTCCTCCTGTCAAGATTACGTACTGCTTGGGCATGCTGGGTTATTAGCGTAGTCTCCGTAATCCTAACTTTCAGAAGAAGTAGGCAAATAAAGCTAATTATTTCAATTTCTATAGTATTTCTCTTTATTTTTGGTTTAACTCAAATTGGCCCCTTTGCTGAAATTATTAACTCTAGATTTAGCAGCTTGGGAACCCTAGAAAGCGATAACAGTCTTCAAAGTCGAACCTCTAGTTTCGAACGGGGAATAAATTTTGCTCTGTTTGAGTTTATTGGTGTCGGTTTGGTGGGAGCCGAGGGAATTCCTGTTCCCGCAGAAGCGGAAGGGTTTATCCAGACAATTAATCCTAGCGATCATGGGTATTTAGCAATCTTAGTTTGCCTGGGTTGGTTTGGCGCGGGACTATATATGATCGGTTTATTAACTGAACTATATCGATTATTTAATTGTGGTAAGAAAATAGAATTAGATACCTTTTTCGTTGTTGCTAGGGCAATAGTTTTAGCATCAATAATGAGAATGATTACTAGCAATATAACTTTTAGAGATTTTGCCCTACCGTTTTGGGGATTTTTGGGAATTGCTCTGGCTGCTAGAAAGTATCATTTTCATCAAAACATATTATCTTCTAAACTCGATCTTAAAGGAGAAACGGGCAGTGTTTAAGGTTTGTATTTAGTAAAGATTATAAATTAAGTTTTAGGTTATGAAATATTCTCATACAAGGCAACTTCTTGTTTATGTAAAATTAGCAAAAATTCAGACATAGCAGTTAGCCAAGCCAGAAGTTTAGCCAAGAGATTATTTGATACCAGGAAAAAATATTCCCCAATTTTATTAAAGTAAACAGTTAATTGGCGAAAAAACATTAAAAAAATCTAAATTTTCGACTTAAGCGATCGCTAAAAATTATTGAGTAAATTAAAATCCAACTTGATTAAACAATGAACAAGCAAGCTACGCCATCCATAAATAAACCTATTTTTATAGTTGGAGCTGGTCACTCTGGAACTAGTCTCTTAACCGACATAATAACCCGAGAACGTAATATTGTTCGCTGGAGTGAGAACAATAAAACTTGGATTTGGGGCAACGCCTTTAACAAAAGCGATATCTTAACTTCTGATGATGTAACTCCTCGAATCAAAACTCACATTACCAAAAGATTTTCTCAATATCTGGCTCAGACTAATGGGGAACGTATTTGTGATAAAACTCCCAAGAACTGTCTGAGGATTCCCTTTATCTTATCTATATTTCCTGACGCAAAAATAATCCATATTGTCAGAGATGGTCGAGCTGTTATTAGTTCAACTCACGCTCAGATAGAAAAAAAGGCATATCCTTTAGTTCAACAGCTAAAAGTAAAGCTTAGAGGCTCTTCTATTTTGGACTGGTACGTATTTTTACCTCGACTAATCTTTGTGCTTAAAAAAGTGCTTGGTGTTCCGACAGATTACTGGGGTTCAAAGCCGCCCGATTGGGAAAAGTGGTCTGAAGATAGCCGTAATATAAAGCTCTCGAAGCAATGGTCGCGTACCGTTTCAATTGCCAGAGAGCAAGGTCAAAAATTTTCACCGCAGAATTATTTAGAAATTCACTACGAAGATTTGATTAGCTCTCCTAGAGAGACTATTGCCCAAGTTGTTCAATTTGCTGAAATAGAAAATCCTCACGCCATTATTGATTTTGCCGAATCAAAAATAGATCCTTCTAGAAACAAAAAAAGGCTTCAATCTTTAGATGCAAACGATCTCACAGAAATCATGAATGTAATCGAACCAACTCTACTTAATCTGGGATATAAATAACAGTTTTTCAATTAAAAAAAAGGAGACTAACTTGTGAATTCAAACGGCTATGTTAAATGATTAAAATTGCTACAGAAAAGATTAATAATTGGGTTTATGTTACTGGAGTTCCTCGCAGCGGCACGACATTTGTCGGTAAGGTGCTTAGTATGCCTCTTGAGGTAGACTACCTTCACGAACCATTCAATCCTCAATGTGGCATGGTTGGTTTAGATCGTTGGTACCCTTATGTCAGACCTCAGCTAGATACTGAGGAAATGCAGTCTTTTGATCAGATAGCTAAAAATTTATTTAGCTATGACTTTGAGTTTAAAAAGTATGTTCCTCGCAAAGATCCTTGGCAGCGTAAATTGGCTAAAACTTTAGTCGGGAGTCGCGGCGAATTTTATTTCCGTATGGCTAAACTAAATCTTTTTCATCGAGCAGCCGTAATTAAAGATCCTATTGGTAATCTGCTAACAGAATATTTATATCATAATTTTCAAGTCAAGCCAGTAATTGTGGTCAAGCATCCACTCTCTTTTATCGCCAGCCTTAAACGAGTCAACTGGTGGATTCAAACAAGCTGGATCACTGAGGGACAGCCTCATTTAATTGAAGATTATTTTAGCGATGAGCTAGATTTTATCGACCGAGAGTATGACAGTCTGCTCGAAGGTTCTGCGGCATACTGGCGTGCAACCTATAAAGTATTATTGGAACAGGCTGACAAATATCCTGACTGGCAGGTAGTTACCATTGAGGAGTTGAGTAACAATCCTATAGAGGTTTTCCAAAAACTCTACAGTCGCCTTGAGTTGCCCTGGTCTAATTCAGTCCAGCGCCAAATTTTAAAACTGACCCAAAGCAGCAATAATTCGACCGATGCTCAGGGAGGAAAAGTACAAGATTTCAATCGCAACAGTAAGGATATCTTTGCTATGCGTCGCAAGTCTCTTGCCGATCAGGAAAGACAGCTGATATTTGATATTGTCCAAGATGTAGCTTTGAAAGTATATCCAGAGTCAAGTTTTTCTCTGAATGAGGCGCTTTTTTCATAAATCAGTAGAGCATTAAATAATTTTGAACATTTAGTCAACCATAGTTCTTTTTAATAATTAATTTTTTGCACATGACACTTCCAAACTTTCTGGGGATTGGGGCAGCCAAATGTGGCACTACTTGGATGTATCGCTTACTAAAGCAGC
>JBCBWB010000175.1:0-10300 GCA_039817275.1 Cyanobacteria bacterium J06648_1
TGAGTATTTTCACGGAGATAATGGTGCGGGGATTGGCGCCAGCCATCAAACAGGCTGGACTGGCGTAGTAGCCAAGCTCATCCAGCAGCACGGGAAATATGCATCTCAAGGAAAATCACCTGAGTTGTAATATCAGTGCCGATCTAACTTATATTTAGCGGGCGACCTTTTTTCTAGCACAATTTTTTTGCTAGTTTTCCCTCATGTAGAACAGAAATGGGATCGGATACAATTTGAATGTAATTTAGAATACATTTCAGTTGTCAAAACTGAAGAAGATCATGAGCTATAGACCGAGAATCAAGCTAGTTTTCACTACATACTCCATCGGTATTAAAGAGGCTTGCTTCAATGATTACGAGTCTTAATGTTCTATATTCTCAAAAATCCGATCTCTTTCCTCTCAAACAACAGTTTGAAGCTCATCCTCCCCAACAGTGTTTAATCCAAGTGTTTTCTGGTTTGGTTCAACAAGCAGAAATTGCCCAGATACTAAAAGATCTCAAAGATGTATTTCCCCTCACCCCCATTATTGGCACAACAACGGCAGGTGAGATCTCAGACGGCGCCATTACCGACGAAGCAGTAGTAATTAATTTTTCTTTTTTTGAATCGACAACTGTCAAATCATCATTAGTCGCTAAATATGACGATCTATGGCTGGCAGGTAAGACTTTAGCTGGCGATCTTGCATCCTCCAAGCCCAAGGCTGTAATCTTGTTTGGCTGTAGCATTAAAGATAAAGATAAGATCGATGCCACACCGATTTTAGCAGCTCTTTCTGAATCATTACCCGAGGCGATTATTGCTGGCGGTCAAGCTGGAGACAATGGTAGAGGTATTGTTTCTTATGTCTTCAACGAACATGGCATTGTCAGTCACGGTGCAGTGGCTGCATCCCTCTCAGGGGAGACATTATCAGTCAACAATAGTTACAATCTTAGCTGGATTCCCATCGGCAAAAAACTTAAAATCACCAAAGTAACTGGTCGGCGAGTTTATACGATTGACGACTACACACCCCTAGATCTCTACAATCATTATTTGGGGTCGGAGGTAGTAGCAGGACTGCCTCTATCAGCGGCGGATTTTCCACTTATCATCAAAAGAGAAGGAATTCCCATGGCAATTCATCCTCTGGGAGTCAATGATGATGGCTCGTTTAACTATATGTATTCCTTTGAAGAGGGGGAACAGGTTCAGTTTGGCTTTTGTCACTCTGGTTTATTGAGAACAGGAGCAAAACAGACTTTTGATGAGTTAAAAACAAATCCCGTACAGGCAGCTTTTATCTACTCTTGTGTTTCACGCAAGTGGATTCTCGGTCGGGATATCAATATCGAGATTGCACCTCTTTCTAAACTCGCCTCAACGGCTGGTTTTTTCGCCTATGGAGAATACTTTACCCATCATCCCCGTAAGTGCGTTTTCTTTAGTCAGACCATGACAGTATTAACCTTAGCAGAGCTGGATTTTGCCCAGACTCCCGTCTTTGTTGACGAGATAGAATCTTTAGTTACAGCAGAAGAGTCGAGACAGTTCAAAACATTACGGATGCTGCACCGCCTAGTAGAAACATCTACCAGAGAAATTGAGATTACCAATCAAAAACTGGCAGAAGTAGCTCACCAAGATGGTCTAACAGGACTAGCAAATCGTCGCTATTTTGATCGCCAACTTTTAGATAAACTACAGCTTGCCCAAAAAACAGGAAACCCGCTGTCTTTGATTTTAATAGATGTGGATGAATTTAAGCTCTATAACGATACTTACGGTCATGTCGAAGGAGATTGTTGTCTGCGTCGAGTTGCTAGCATGCTCGGGCAAATTTTTGCGGACTCGGAGAATCTCGCTGCTCGCTATGGCGGCGAAGAATTTGTCTGTATTTTGCCTAATGCCAATTTTGCTGAAGCGACATTATTAGCCCAAAAAATCAAGCAGGATCTAACCAAGCTATCCATTCCTCATGCCACCTCAAGAGTCACCGACTATTTAACCGTTTCTATGGGGATTCAAACACTCAATCTCATCACCCCAGAAATGACTCCCAAATCTTTAGTAGAGCTGTGCGACGAGCAGCTCTACTGCGCCAAGCGGGGCGGTAGAAACAGATTTTGCGGCAAGCAAACTGGTTAATTTTCAACTTTAGTTTTTGTGGTTATCTAAATAGCGATCGCTGATATTTTGGCATTATATTTTTGCGAGCAAATTCCAGCTTCAATTCCTATAGGTAAATATAATTAAATCTGCTTTTTTTCTAGTTTATCTAGTGGATTTTTCTGTTTTTATTAAAGTTGCGCAAAGTTATCTTGGTAATGCAAACGCTCTCCTATTCTCAGCTCTCTTCTTAAGTAAATTTAACTAAGTTAGGTTGTGCATCTATGTTCTCTGACAGATGTATATATTTAGCACTTTTTGAATAGTAAATTAAAGTTTTAAGCTGTATCTTTTCGGATTAAAAATGAATTCTCTAGATCCACAACCCAGGAAATACCCAGCAATATTTATTAGTATTCTTCTTTTGGCAATTACTATTTGCTTTGCTGTTTTTTTGATCACGCCTAAATTGACAAAGACCAATCTTTTCCCTGAAGTCTATTACAGCGCGTTACTTGATGCCGAGCAAATCAGCTCGGATGAAATTTCTACTAGCCTGACGGCAATTGTCAAAGATAATCGTAATATACAATGGCAGGGCGATCGCCTAAAAGTTGCCACCTACGCTAAACCAAAATATTTTGCGGCAGGTAGTCAACAAACTGCGTCCCGCGAGATTTGGGTCACGGTAGTGCCAGAATTACAGAATTTCTGTACTAGTTATGCACAAACGGGTAAAGAACTAAGTCCCCGAATCGAACAGCTTTTGGGGTTAGCACCCAGTCATCAACCGCCCAAATCAATTGTCGAACTGTGGGTCAATGCCAAAGACCTATTTCGACCAACTCCCGACCCTGAAATTAGCGATCGAGAAGCAGAGCTTGAGTTTCGACCTGCTAATAATTTCCAACAGGTTTCCCCAGAGTATCAAGAGTGGTTTAACAGCCGTCTGAGTGAATTTAAAAGCCAGCTTAAAGAAATGAATCCCGACCGCCCTGCCGTTCCCTGGACAAGACTAGGCTATACCTACGATTGGGGCGAATCGACCGACCATATCGGCTTGAGCGAGTTTGTCTTGAGTCAGGGTGCAGAGCTAGAGGTGGAATCAGTTTCTTCTATCGACAACTATTGCCGAGATACTGAGCCAATTGCCCAGACTCAATCAGCCGAATTAGCTCTTAATTAGTTGTTAGTTATTAGCTCTTAATTAGTTATTAGTTATTAGTCCAACTTTATTTGAATTTAAATCATGCCGACCCTAGCTCAAAACATTTCCGTAGTTGCATCTTTAGCTATATCTCCTGGCAATATTACTCTCACTCCCGACAACAGGATTTTTGTCAGCCTGCACCAATTTTACGATCCTGAGTTCTCGGTGGCTGAATTGGTTGATGGGGCTTTAGTCCCCTTAATTCCTCATCTTGGAGCGTCATCGATTACTTTTACTAGTGTTTTGGGTATTCAAGCTGATGCACAGGGTTATCTTTGGATCTTAGATAACGGCAACCAGAGTCAATCATTGCCCAAACTTGTCGCCTGGGATATTCAGCAGCATCAACTGGCACGGGTAATTTATCTCCCACAGCCAATTACCCTGAGCAATTCTTTTGTCAACGATTTGGCGATCGATTTAAGCCGTAACGTCATCTATATTTCCGACCCAATTGCGGGAACAGAATCGGCTTTGATCCGCGTAGATTTGCATACAGGACAGGCAGTTCGTCTGCTTCAGGGTCATGTTAGCGTCATTCCTGAAGACATTGATTTAGTTGTCGATGGCATTCCCGTACAGATCGAGCAGCCAGACGGTAGTTTGATTCGCCCCCATTTGGGGGTTAATGGTTTAGTTCTAGATACCCGCAATGAATGGCTCTACTATTGTCCGATGCACGGCACCAGTATGTATCGCGCCAAAAGTGCCGACTTGTCCAATATTAGCCTAAGTGCGGCTGAACTTGCCTCCAGAGTGGAAAGATATAGCCCAAAACCAATTTGCGATGGTATTGCGATCGACCGCAACGACAATCTTTATGTTGGTGATTTGGCGGTTAATGGTCTTGGTGTAATTAAATCAGATCGCAGCTACCAGGTACTTCTTGCTGATGATAAATTAGCCTGGATTGATTCTTTTAGCCTCGGTACAGATGACTATCTCTACTTTAATTGCGATCGCCTCAATCTTTCTGCTGCCCTTAATGGTGGGGTAAATAAGTCTTTTCCTCCCTATGAAGTTTTTCGACTCAAACTCTAGATAGCAGAATATGGCGCTCAAAATACTGGGATAATTTGTCTAGTTCAACAACTCGCTGGTCAGCTTCAAATGGTCCGAAAAAACTGATCTTAGAAATGCCATGATGAGACAGAGACTGACAGTTATCGCTTTATTTTTGAGGTTTTGATGATGAAATTTTACTATTCTCGTCTGTCAATTAATGCCCGTCGAGTCTGGGTAACGCTTTTAGAGAAAAAGATTGAGTTTGAACCAATCCTGCTCAAGCTCAACGGCGACCAATTTCAACCTGAGTTTTTAAAGCTTAATCCTTTTCATCATATTCCTGTTTTGGTCGATGAAGACTTAAAGATCTTTGAATCTTTGGCGATCCTCGATTATTTGGAAGCAAAATATCCTCATCCCGCTTTTATGCCCAAAAGCGCGCCCGATATTGCCAAGGTGCGTATGATTGAACTGCTAACTGTCAATGAACTTCCCCCTGCTTCAATTGTGCTAATGAAAGAAATGCTTGATGTGGCAGTTGAAGAATCTCAGGTCGAACGGGCAACGCAAACTATGAATACGGCGTTACAGTACTTTGAGGATAACTTAGGGACAGATCGACCATATTTTGTTGGTTCTAACTTAACCTATGCCGATATCGTTGCGGGAACAGCCGTCGCTGCCATACCTAATTTGGGAATTAGCCTCAATCCCTACACTAAGCTGAGTAGGTGGCTGGAGAACCTTCAACAACGCCCTAGCTGGCAACAAACAGCAGTTTCTCCAGAGGATTTAGAAAAGTCGAAAGCAATAATGAAAGCAATTTTGCAAAAGCGATAGAGGTATTGAATTTAGCCGTAAGCTCAATTTTTGCTAACTTAAAAGATTTTAATCGGCGATCGCCGAAGTTATCGGAAGTAGGAAAATAGCTAATTTTGAATTTTGTGAGGCAGATAACTGGAATAAAAGTGGAATAAAAGTGCAATTTTTGTTTTTACGGTTATTTAAACTGGGATTTGGATTTAAACTAAGGCTGTAGATATCTCGGACAAGCTCCCCAAGCAATCAATTACAGAAGCATGACATCTGATCAAAAGCATGATTCTAATCAGTGGAATATTTTTCTACAGCAAAAAGCACTAGATTTTAAATTTACCTCTAGCCAAACTAGAGTGTTTCTAGCCAGATTTGCTCGTGATAATTGGTTGAAAACTATAGAAGATACTTGGCGGTTGAGTGACGTCAATAGCTATGAAGCTTTTGTCAAACATTCAACTGAGATATATCGAGCTATCAAGCCTTATTGCTGCCCCGAAATCGGAACGGGTTCGGGCAAATTTCCCAGAGCGAGAGATTGGTTGCTAGAAGAGTTTAATCAGCAGCAAGATAATTATTTTTCCCCGATTGATTCTTCCTTTACCAGAGCAAAAATTGCGGCAGAATGTGAACAAGCTATTTTGCAACCAGGAGCATTAATTAGAATCAAGGCACCGAGAAAAATGGGCAAGAGTCGATTATTGAATCATATATTGAATTTTGCCGAGCAGCAAAACTTTTCTACGGTTCATATTAATTTATTGAAGATCGAAAAAAGCAAGTTTGCGAATTTAGACCAGTTTCTTCGTTGGTTTTGTATCTATATTAGCGATGCGCTTCAGCTTAGTTTAGATCTCGATCAATATTGGCATCAAGATCGCGGCAGTATGTTGAGCTGCACGATGTATTTAGAAGCAGTTTTGGCTAACAGCGATCGCCCTTTGGTATTGGGTTTAGACGAAGTAGATCGGCTCTTGAATTATCCCGATATTAGCCAAGATTTCTTTTATTTACTACGTAGTTGGCACGAAGAAGCTAACAATGACGAGCTTTGGGAACAGTTGCGCCTGGCTGTGGTTTATTCAACGGAAGATTTTGGCACTTTAGACATTAATCAATCTCCGTTTAACGTGGGTTTACCAGTCGAACTACAGCCCTTCGATCTGCCAGAAATGGCAAACTTAGCAGAGACTTATGGTTTAAAATTTAGCGATCGCAATCTCGAACAGTTAATGTTAATGCTGGGAGGACAGCCTTATCTAGTCGATCTGGCAATGTCTTATTTGGCTAGCAATTCAGAAATCAAGTTGGCTCAATTATTAGAGCAAGCTACAACAGATACGGGCATTTATAATAGCTATCTATGGCAACATCTAATTAATTTGAAATCGAATAGCCAGCTATTACAGGTATACTTAGAAGTTTTGAATAGTTCCGCAGCAATTCAAATTGATATTGTAGCTGCCTATCAGCTTTATCGTATGGGATTGATTAAGTGGTCAAAAGATAATACTGTAATGCCAAGTTGTGAGCTGTTTAGACAATATTTTTTACCAAGACTGCAATTGACGACCGCTAATTATAATTAATGTTTGATTTTTATAAAGTTGGTGGTAGTTTACGTTACGGACATCCCACTTATATTACACGCCAAGCCGATCGCGATATTTATCATGCCCTAAAACAACGAGAGTTTTGCTATGTGCTTAATTCTCGTCAAATGGGCAAATCTAGCCTGAGAGTTAGGACGATGAAAACTTTAAGCAAAGAGGGTTTTAAATGTGTCGCGATTGACCTGGGTATCTTGGGCAGATTTACCACAGCAGAGCAATGGTACGGTGGTCTACTGGCTGAATTATGGCGTAAACTACGCTTAAATACGGCAAGAGATGAAGATCTGAACTGGTGGCGATCGCATTCGGAGTTGTCTCCCGTACAAAGGTTTAGTCGTTTTATTGAAGATGTTTTATTGGTCAGCTGTAGCGCCAATATTATTATCTTCTTGGACGAGGTTGATAATATTATTAATCTTGATTTTCGCGATGAGTTTTTAGTCTTGATTCGTAATTGCTATGAACAAAGAGCTGAATCTGAGATATATAAACGCTTGACTTTTTGTCTGTTGGGAGTTGCGACTCCTTCTAATCTAAGAATAGATAAACAGCTCACTCCTTTTAATATTGGTAAATCGATTAGGTTGACTGGCTTTAATTTGACCGAAGCACAGCCATTGTCTTTAGGATTTGCGGCTCAATTTGCTCATCCAGAAGCTATCTTAAAAGAGATTTTGTTTTGGACTAGAGGGCAACCCTTCTTAACTCAAAAACTTTGTTCTCTAGTTGCTAAGTCTGAGGCAAAAGATACAGTTGATATCTCTAAGTTTATTCACGATCACCTGATAGATAATTGGGAAGTTAAGGACGAACCAGAACATTTTAAAACTATCCGCGATCGCCTGTTGTACGATCAAACAAATACCGCCAGACTGCTAACTGTTTATCACAATATTCTAGTTAAGAAAGCAATAACTATTGATGATAGTTATGAACAGGTCGAGTTGCGTTTGAGTGGTTTGGTTTCTAGGCAAGAAAACAGCCTACAGGTTAGTAATCCGATTTACGAACGAGTTTTCAACCGACAATGGGTCAAAAAACAGTTATTTACCATTAGTCCCTATCAAAATGCGATCGCCACCTGGCTAAAATCCCAGCGTCAGGATGAATCTCGCCTACTGCGAGGCAAGGCTTTAATTGAAGCACAGAATTGGGCAAGGAAACATAGTATTAGCGAATCAGAAAAAGATTTCTTGCGGCAAAGCGAATCCCTGGCATTCTATACGGAAATGCAGGCGCGCAAGGCACAAAAAGCCGACTTGGTGACTAAACAACTGGCTCAAGAAAAACGGTTGGTAAGATGGCAAAGATTATTTATTCTCTTCTCTTTAACCATGATTGCGGGGTTTTATTTAAAATCTCGTCAGGCAAATATTAGCAATATCGCTACTTTAGTCCAGTCTAGCAATGCCTTATTAGCTTCAGAACAGAAATTAGATGCTTTAGTTGCAGCGATAAAAGCCAAACAAAAACTAAATAAGTCTCTGCGAGTCAATCAAAACTTGACCCAAGAGGTTGATACAGTATTACAACGACTAACCTACTCTATCAAAGAAAAAAATCGCCTTGTAGGACATGAGGATCGTATTTACAGTGTGGCAGTTTCTAGCGATGGTAAATTGATGGCAACCGCTGCTACGGATAATACCGTCAGGCTATGGCATAAATCGGCAACGGGTTGGCAAAGCGATCAAGTATTGAGCGACCATAGTGGTTGGGTAGTAGATGTCGCCATTGATAATAATAATCGAATTGTTTCTGCCAGTCGCGATCGCACTGCTAAACTCTGGAATAGAGATGGTAAGCTGCTGGCGACACTCAAGCATCCTCGATCAGTAACCAGTGTCGCGATTCAGGATCAGCAAATTGTTACAGGTAGCGAAAACGGCGAGATCAATATTTGGCAGGAGGGGAAACTGCTGAAAACCCTCAAGGGACATACCGCCGCTGTCGAAGCAGTGGTGATTACTCCAGACAAGAGGATCATCTCTGGTAGTGAAGACAAGACAATCAAAATCTGGCAAGCAGGAAAATTAAGCCGAACCCTGACGGGACATACAGAAGGAGTCCGTGCAGTTGCCCTTACCCCAGACAAGAGGATCATCTCTGGTAGTCGAGATCGAACCCTAAAAATTTGGGACAGTAACGGCATCTGTGTTGCTACTTTAAGGGGACATCAAGCACCGATATACAGCCTGGCGGTAAATCCAATTGATAGCCAGATCATCTCAGCCAGTGGTGATAATACCCTCAAGATCTGGGACAGTAATGGTATAGAAATAAGCACTCTACGAGGACATACCAATCGGGTTTGGGATGTAGCGTCTACTCCTGATGGCAATGTGGTTTCTGCTAGCTGGGACAAAACAGTCAGAGTTTGGCAGCCTAATAACAATCTAACCAAAACTTTGCCCGCCCATCAAGACGTGGCGATCGCTTTAGACTACGGGACAGATCTAGTTGCCTCTACTAGCGATGATAAAACGGTCAAATTATGGAATCAACAGGGGACTTTACTCAAAACTTTTCGTCAACATACCGCCGAAGTCTATGATGTGGCAATTGGCAGTGGGCTGATAGCTAGCGTTGGTGCAGATAAAACCCTCAGAATTTGGCAGCCAAATAATAATGAGGTTAATAATCAGGTCAAAACTATTGAAGCCCATGATGCTCCTATTTGGGCAGTAGATATTAATTCAAAAAACACCCAGATCGCTACTGCGGGAAACGATAAGCTGATTAAAATTTGGGACGTTGAAGGTAATTTACTCTATATCTTAGCTAGCCATAGTCGAAAAGTTTGGGATGTTGTGA
This sequence comes from Cyanobacteria bacterium J06648_1, assembly GCA_039817275.1. Taxonomy (GTDB): domain Bacteria; phylum Cyanobacteriota; class Cyanobacteriia; order Cyanobacteriales; family Xenococcaceae; genus Waterburya. The sequence continues at coordinate 9,556 of JBCBWB010000175.1, forward strand.
TTAGTCATGATGACCAACAGATAGTTTCTGCCAGTGAAGACAACACCGTTAAATTATGGGATACCAGCGGTAATCTGATTCATACCCTCAAAGGACACCAAGATGCTGTGAGGACAGTTGTAATTAGCGATCGCGAAATTATTTCTGGTAGCGAAGATCGCACCCTCAAAACTTGGGATCTGTCAGGAAAATTAATCGATACCCTAGAGCTACATAATACTGCAATTAAGGCGATCGCTCTCAGTCTCGATCAACAATATCTTGCTAGCGTTGATGACGACGGCAAAATAATTCTTTGGCAGCGCCAGAATCGCACTTGGCAGCACCTACAAACCGTACAGGGACATGCTAACTCCATCTGGTCGGTCGCTTTTAGTCCCGATAGCCAAACCTTAGCAACGGCGGGGGAAGATGGCAAGATTATTCTTTGGAATCTAGATAATATTCGACAACTAAATCCCCTAGAATATGGCTGCAACTGGCTTGATGATTATCTCCAGTCTAGTAGCGAAATTTCTTCAGGAGATCGTAATATTTGTGATTAACCGAGACTAATTACAATTCTCGATCCCAATATTAAAAATTCGCTTCAAATTATCTTGAGTATTGGCAGGAGATTCTAGTGAATAAACTAGTGCTTTTACACCCTCCAAAGTTCCACGATCAAAGTTATAGCATTACGTGATAAGGTTAGGACATTAGACAAATAAAGAAAACAAAGAAATAGTAGGCATTCAATGGCATC
>JBCBWB010000176.1:0-10098 GCA_039817275.1 Cyanobacteria bacterium J06648_1
CCATTTCCACCTTCTAGTAAGTCGTTGCCACTACCACCAGTTAGACTATCGTTGCCCTCTCCACCATATGGTGAACGTGCTGAATTTGAACGCCTCAACCTGGGCAACTTTACTCTCGATGTCGATAATGTCGAGCAGTTTGAGATCAACGGTGGCGGCGGTGATGATACTCTCAATGTCAGAGATCTAACTGGCACTGATGTTCAGCAGGTAATTTTTAGCGGTGGTGAGGGCAACGATAGCTTTGATGCTAGCTCTACATCAGTTGATGTTACAGCTTATGGCGGTGAGGGCAACGATAGTCTGACTGGCGGTAGCGGCAACGACTTACTAGAAGGTGGAAATGGAGACAATATACTAACAGGCGGCAAAGGTGCGGACACTTTTGTAGTCGGTTTTGACGGTATTGATACTATTGCCGACTTTAACTTTGCCGAAGGTGACATAATTCAAATCGCGTCTTCAGATTTGGGCGCAGCTTCTGCTGATTCACTGAGCTACAATGCTAACGAAAATACCCTGTATTGGAATCAAACAGAAATAGCGGTATTGGACGACTCGGTTTCACAATTTAATACCAGTGAATATGTCGATTTTGTCTGATAATGTCTCTTCCAACAAGATCTGGATCTGTTTGAGTAGTATCTCTCGGTTAATAGTAATTACGCAATGATATTTAAACCCTGTGACTTTGGTTGCAGGGTCTGTTTTTGCTTGTCTAATATCCTCTGTTTATTGGCGTTTTGCCTTAATCTGACCACGATTCTCAATTTCAAAATTCACTTTAGCTGCTTTAGCTAGAACGCTGCATAATCTCTTCAGCCTGTGAAATACAAATTTACAGAGAACAGCGAGTTTAATCTCTACTCATTTTATTAATTGGAACGGTTTGTACCACTGGTACAAGCAATAGTCACACTAAGCAATATAGAGAAACACTAATTATGAAACCTCAAATGAAACTCAAGAGCCTACTTTCAAGCTGTATGATGGCGCTACCATTACTGGCATCCTCTGCAATTATTAGTTCTCAAGCTAACGCAGGATATCCTCTGGCTAAGGTCACTAACAATACTGGGTTTGCAGCGTCAGGAACAGTAGAATATGAAGGTGGGAACAGTATTTTTGGTTGCAGATCCGATAACTATAGAGTTGCACCAGGACAAAAGTGGACTGCCAAGAGTCGAGGTTTGTGCTTAATCAAAAAAATTACATCTAAACTCGACAATGGTAAGCAGGTAGTTACATACACCGCATCACCTGCTACTAGCTACAGCAATTTCTTGATTCAGGCGACGGGCAGCGGTTATCGCGTTTTTTCTGATAGCGAATACAAAAGATATTCCGACCAAGGCGCGAATAGGGGACCTGGATTTCATATCGTTAACAAGACTGACTGGCCCTTAGCAATTAGTCTCGACCAAGTATCATGCCTTTTCCACGATACGGTCGGCAAGGGAGAGGCTTTTAAGCGCGATACTGGTGCGGTTTGGTTTACGATTGATGTTCAGATCAAACCAGACGGTCAAACAAAATCAGACTGGGAATGCATCACACCAGTTGCCGAGGTCGTCGGTGAAGTACTATTTGCAGCAGCTACGGGAGGTACAGGAGCCTTTGCATCTGTAGGTAAAGCTGTAGCCAGACAGACTGTGGTTAAGCGGGTGGTTAAAGGAGCAATTAAAGAAGCAGCAGAACCTCTAGCAGAGTTTACCGCCAAGGAGATTGGCAAACTTATAGTTGATAATGGTAAAGTCCAGCTTAAAGGGCAATATGCGGGGTATCTCTGGCCTTTTAAGTGCAATACGATGCCGAGTTATGAAGTGACTGGGGGTCCGACTCTTGATTTTGTTAATGGTCAGTCAGTAATTGGCAAAGGTACAAAGCTGACTCTTAGAAAGATCAATGATTGTGGTAGCTCAATGATGAAACTATCAAAAACATCAGCTAGCGCCCAAGCTAGTCTGGATTGGAATCAACCGATCAATCACCAACCGCCGCGCAGCAGAAACGAACGAGAACAAACCCCAACTATAGATTCAATTGTAGGTAACTATGAGAACCATCTTTATGATGGAGGAGGCAAAAACGATTGGCATTACGTTACCATCAGCAAGATTGATCGCAATACTCTAGAGTGGAAAAATCGGGCAGGAGTTAGCTGGAAGCTCACCAGAACTCAAGACGAGGATATATTTAAAGTTGGTTCAGATTCTCCCTACTTTAATCAAGGTCGTTCATTTGTGAAAATAGTCTGGGATGGTGGCAGAGTTTCTGGGTTAATTAGCCACAACAATGAACTATTTCAAAAGTCTAACTAATCCCATCTGTTTGGGCAGCTTTACTCAATAGTTGCTAGCGACTTTGCCCCATCCGTACAGACAAGTTACAATTTTGTTTCTGATAGACAGCATAACTTCAATCATGATTAACAATGAATGCCGACACTGCGCTTGACCGATTTTGGAGTTTAGTTTCAGGAGTACTGCTATTACATCCCGAAACATTTATTCAGGTTAATGGTTTACCTCTGAGTTTAATTGCCAGCATCTTAGTCGTTTTGTTAGCGGGTTTATCCCAAACCTTTGGTCAAAGCGTCATGCTGTTTGTCAATCGAGTGCGTCCTCTACGGTTTGTGCTGTCAATTGCGATCGCCGCCGTAATTTTTGTGTTCAACTACAATTTTTGGGTTTTAAGCACTTGGCTCGTGGCGAGGTGGGGATTTGGGATCAATTTACCCTTAGTTGGTGTAATTAAAACTTTGGGGTTTAGCTATGCACCGCTCTTGCTCGGTTTTTTGATGGTGATTCCCTATTTTGGAATGCCAATCTTAATTGTGCTGTCGATTTGGACGTTAATGGCGATCGCCACTGGCTTGGGAGTAGTTTCCAATCTAGGTATTTGGCAGGCATTTGAGTGCTGTTTGGGGGGCTGGATAGTGCTACAAATATCGCAGCGGATAGTGGGGAAAGCGATCGCTCGTCTTACTAGTAAAATAGTTGACTGGGTGGCGGGGGTGGAACTAGTTACCGAACCTGATTATCTTGCCCAAATGTTGTATAGCGGTTTGCCCATTCCGCCTGGGGAAACGGACATACCCAACCTGCTAGGGGAAGGTCAAAATAGTAGTAGTTCCGAATAATTCCAATGATATGATGTGAGACGAAATTATTATTTACTATCGGTCGAAGATTTTGCCAGAATTTAATAGTCGGGTAGTACGAGACAGCAAGTCTAACAAAAGTAAGTCGCTAAAAGTTCAGGTTGAGCCACCGCCACAGAGGTTAGATCGGGAATTTATTGGCAAGCAGGTAATGCTGCTAAACCATGATGAAATGGAAGAATGGTTTGAGGGTAAGCCTGAATTTTGGCAAGAGAATTATTGAACGCCAATCTGAGTTAGGGATCTATAGATAGAAAGTGATCGCGATCGCCACGCCTAATCAGCAAAACTCTCGTCTGGAACTCCTAGATTCATATCTTTGTTTCTTTTCAGCCAAAACTACCTCAATGTTTAAACCCATAGCCTTAATCTTATTAGCATTAGGTGTAGTTGCATTTTTATCTCCTGCTAATGCCTGGTGGATTCAGTGGTATGTCTTAGTAGAGAATCAGCTACTAGATCTATTGGTCGATGTAGGACGTATTATCGGCATTACGGCTGTATTGGCAGCTTTGCTTGCTCCTTTCGAAGCCTTGGGCTGGTGGGCTGGTTGGTATGGTGGCGATCGCGATACTACTACCCTATCTTTTAAACACCGTCTCCGTACCCCGAGTAAACGACCAGCTTCTACTACTTCTCACTACATAGTTTATCTCGACGGCATCGGTAAAAGCTCTTTCAAATATTCCTTTCGTAGCGCTAGATTTCTCGAACGGTTAGCCGAATCTTTGCCGAGCGATCGCATCTTAATTAAGAACATTATTCCCTATTCGGTAATCAATCTGCCTCTAACTCTCAATCGTCCTTTAGCGAGACTTTGGCAGTGGATCGAACGCACAACTAAATTTGATTTTTTAATCCTACTCCGCAATATGTTCCAGGTAGCGGTATCGGTAGATAGTCGCTATGGGCCTATTTATAATCGGGGTACGGCACAGATAATTATTGATCGCCTGTTGAGTCAGGGCTATCAGCCTGGCAGTGGTGCTTTAATTACCCTGATTGGCTATAGCGGTGGCGGGCAGATATCTTTGGGGGCATTGCCCTATATCAAGCGGGTGTTGGCAGCACCAATTGAGGTGATTTCTCTGGCGGGAGTAATCAGCGGCAACAATGAAGTGGTTCAGGTAGAACACCTATATCATCTGGTCGGGAAAAGAGATCGTGTCGCCCGTCTTACTCCTTTACTATTTCCTCGTCGCTGGTCAATTATCACCTGGTCAAACTGGAACTTAGCCAAAAGTCGGGGCGAGATTAGCTTTGTTTCTCTGGGTAATATGGGACACGATTCCAGCAATGGTCCTTTGGATGAAGCGGCAATTCTGGCTGACGGCAGCAATCATCTTGATAAAACTCTGGGTATTATTCTCCGTATTCTGACTCGCGTTGATGGTTATGAACCCTATCCCGCTGCTGTGGTTGATTATGGGGCTAAATCTAAACGTCTAAAGAGCGACTATGAAAACTACGTTCAAGCTAGGTTCAATCAGCCCGACTACTACCCGATCCAGCAAACCGTTAGCGATCGCTATTTGCCTGTAGCAGACTGGATTGGACGCTTAATTTTGCCAGACGTAACTGAAAGATCTCAGGTTGATGGAGTCTACTTTGAAGTGCATCACGCACCCCAGTCAGAGTTAATTGGTAAAAAAGTATACCTGCGCTGGAGCGATCGCCCTGATATTCAGGCATATGTCAATCAGGTAAAAATTAGAATCGACTTTTCCCAACAGGCTTATCAAAGTGTTAACCAGGGTATCGTTCATCCGACAAGGCTCAACCACTGGCGACAGGTGCAGGCGCTAGAATCTCTGGCGGGTGCCAGACCAAATGATGATGTCATGGTGGCTTTGGGAGGGGTTGAGGTGGTTAGAGAACCCGATCTGAGTCTCTATATCTCCCGCGAACCAATCCTAATTACAGGCAAATATTACGCTCTGGTTCGTTTTACCGCAGTTTTCTCCAACAGCAGCGCCGCAATACGCTATTACAATCCCAATTCGGGGGAGTTTGATGGCGCAGAGGATGTAGTTTATCTCCCTTCAGTAGTCCCCGATCGCAACGGGGTTTTACCCGCCACTAGCAACAAAATTACTGAATCGCCCCTCAATCAGACAGGCTGGTATATCTATGGTGCGAAAAATCAGGAGGGTATCTTTACGGTACAGGCGATCGCTCCCCGTAGTTTGTTCCAGCTTAAGCCCACCACAGTTATTGCTGGCAAACAAAAAACCACTAACTACATCCATAACCAATATTGGCAGGGAATAGCTCAAAAGAAAGGTCAGATCGATTCTATTTTATTAAACCCCAGTAATTTACCAGATCAAAAGTTAATCGACTCCTATCGAGAGGGCGATCGCCTGCTGGTGCTGCATACCTATGGCGGTATCGGGGGCAAGAAGCAAGAATTTGCGCCGTTAGGCATCTTTTTTGGTCATTTTGCCTTTGGTTTAGCGAGAGTAGTCCGCGAACCCCTAACTCAAGAACTACACTTCAAGCTCGGCTATGCCCAGGTATATACCCAAAACACCACGGGGATTATTGCCGCCAGCCTAGACTGGACAAACTTCACGGGCGATCGCCAATTTGGCTGGTTGGGAAGCCGCCCGATTACGGATATTATCGTCAAGCTAGACGTATTTGATGAATATAACTTTGATGGTCTACGACGGTTTCCCCTCAATGCTTTAGCGTATCAACTAGACCGTATGATGGCGCGTTACCGCACGGGAGACGGTACGGGAGCAACCTTTGTCGGTGGAGCAAACTCCTGTGTCCAGGATTCCTGTCAGGCTCTATATCAGGCGATCAAGATGACCTTAAAAGAAATTGATGGCAACACCCAAATTAAAAATTGGATTGCTGCCCATCCCCAACATCCCCAGACTAAAAGACTACAGCGTTTAGTAGCTTTAAATCAGGCGATCGAAGCCAAACTAGTTGCTTGGCAAACCCGCGCCGACTGGGAAGATCCCTATCAATCTTTGCTTGGTACTCGTCTGGCAGATCGTCCAGTGACGACGGTAGCAAATGCTCTCACGAGCTGGCGATCGCTTTTGCCGCGTTTGGCTAACGACACTCTCGCAGAGATTTTCCTTGACCACGGCGCTAGTCTGTGGCTCTTACAAACCTATCAAGTGGGCGGCTGGGATGAAAATATTGCACCCATTGCACCGACCAAACTCTGGATTTGAGAACGAAGAATTAGCAACCTGACTAGATTGACTGGGTTGACTAGATTTAGATAAACCGCTCAATTGTGCATAAGAACAATCGCTGAGACGTAGGTTAGATTAGCCCAATAAATTTATGATTCAGAATTATGATACATACCTACCTGACTATCTCTCTGATGATTTTTTCCCTATACCTAATTAAGTTTTTGCTTGATGACAGTACTAACGTCGGCGACTCATCATCTTGGATCGCCTTACTAATCGCCTCTATCTTCTGGCCAATCTTATTACCTATATCTGGCTGGGAATTGAGTCAAAAGTCTTGATTTATTTGGCTCCTAAGCGATCGCACATCGAATTAAAACTTGGCATAAGCCAAAATTGCGTTTCCGAAAAGTTTTAAATAGCGCGATCGCCTGTAAGCAAAAGACTCGACTATATCTTCTGGCTTTTGAGATCCTGTTGATCTTATTTATGGTGAAAGATCATCTCGGAGACAGGAGACTTACCAATAATGTGCTGTCGAATTATAATCTCGACCTCTTTGGGCTGAACCTGAGAATACCAGGTGCGATCGGCTTCAACCACAACCATCGAACCATTGCCACATTGCCCCAGACAAGGAACAGATATCAGCTCAACATCGGGCGGCAAATTTTGCTCAAACTGCTGAAACACCTTTTCTGCCTGGTATTTGCGACAGCTACGCCCCAGACAGACAACAACTCTTTGGCGATCGCCTGATGGAATCTGACCGACTGCTGGTAGCTTTATTTCCGAAGCCATAATCCCACAACTAAAGTAAATATAATTTTGCTTTTGGTAACAATCTTTTTACTGTAGCTAAGTTCCTTCAACAGGTGAGCAAAAACCTTTACACACTCTGTTGCTCGCTCTTTGGGAGGGTGAAAATTCTATCTTACAATTATTAATACAAGTTTAATTTATGCTGCCATATATTAACTTTTAGAAATTACTGGCATACCTAACAAAAGTTGAGTGCTAGCTTAATCCTTAATAGGACTTGGATTTTAGTTTATCTCTGCAAAATACGGCAAATATCTCTTCTAAATCCGACTCATAACTTAATTCAACTTATTAAAGGAAATAGCAAGTGGTTACAATCCCCCATCAATCAGCCTCTACTGTTAACGAACACCACCACCACCATGAATCGGCACATAACGAAAGCAACCGAGTCGCCGTATTATTAATGGGCTATGGCGAAGTGGAAAGCTATGAAGACTTCGCCAACTATAATGAACAGGCGCTTAATCTCTTAACGGCTAAGTTTGCTCCTGTACCCACCTGGATCTATCCTGCGATCGCTAAATTACTGGCAATCTTCGACCTACACGAATGGAGTCACCAGCACGACAACTTTATCTCGCCTCATAACGCTATCTTTGAAGAACAAAGAGTCGGAATTGAACAAGAACTCAAAAAAACCTGGGGCGATCAGGTAAGTGTTTTCAAAGCGTTTAACTTTTGTGCGCCCTATTTACCAGAGCAGGTTTTAGCCGAAATTAAAGAGCAAGGATTTGAGAAAATTCTGATTTACCCCTTGCTAGTGGTAGATTCGATCTTTACCAGCGGCATTGCCGTAGAGCAGGTCAACAAGGCTTTGGCTCAAGATGCAGGTGGGGAGACTCATTGGCTCAAAAGTTCTCGCTATATCCCTTCTTTCTTTAACAAGCCAGACTATATCAATTTGATGGCTCAGATGGTAGAAGAAAAGATCGAGGCGGAATTAGCCCAAGGACATCTGGCTTCACGAATTGGTATCATTCTGATGAACCATGGTTGTCCTCACAAAGCGAAGGGATTTACCTCTGGTATCGATGAAAGCCAGGCAATGTATGAATTGGTTAGAGAAAAGCTAATCGATAAATATCCCCTAATTTCTGTCGGCTGGCTCAACCATGATACTCCCTTGATTGAGTGGACACAGCCCAACGTCAAGCTCGCAGCACAAAACTTGATGGAATTGGGTGCAACCGCCATCGTTATGATGCCCATTGGTTTTGCTACGGAAAATCACGAAACTCTGCTAGACGTAGATCATATTATCCATAGTCTCCAGCACAAACACTCAGACGTTACTTTCGTGCAGATGCCTTGTGTTAACAGCCGTCACGAATTTATGCACATGGCAGCAGATTGGGCGAACCCGCAAATTGAAGCTCTGTTGGCAGAGTCAGGCAATACGGTGAATCCTCAGTTAGCCAAGGCTCAAGCCACTCACCATCATCATCACCATTAAGCAACAAGCTTAAATAAAACAAATAACCTTGCAGGGAGAAACAATAGTTTCTCCCTTTTTTTATAGCGAAAATTTTGAGTGTGAAACTGCCGCTTTTTGGCTGAATAGCCGAGAACTAACAACTATTCTCTAAAATGTAGGTAATAGGCAGACATCAAACATAAAGCTAGAAGCAAGCCAACTAGCCATAACCACATCAACAATAGAGCAAAACATGACCACAGCAGCTACAGCAACGACAGAACAGTTAAAAAAAGCGATCGCCACCTATAAAGACCAGATTGACTATCTGGAAATTCGAGTCGAGCAAAGCGAGTCTACAGGACTTTCTTTTCGCGGTCAACAGCTAGACTCGGTAGATCGCAGCTTCTCTTTAGGGGGAGGTATTCGCGCTTGTTATAAGGGTGGCTGGAGCTTTGTTACTTTCAACGGTCTGAAGGAACTTAATGTCAGAATTGAAGAGGCAATTTCCCAAGCCAAGTTAGTGGGGAAAGAAGAGACGCAACTGGCGACGGTTGAGCCAATCGAAGATTATGTACCAGAATCCATCAAACGCGATCCTCGCAGTGTCTCTCTCAAGGAAAAGCGGGAACTCCTCAAATCCTACAACGAGATCTTGCTCAACTTTGATCCGCGGATCCAAACTACTATGGCAAGTATTGGCGATCGCTTTGCCACTAAAACCTTTATTAACTCTACTGGTAGCTGCATTGTCCAAGAAAGACTCGATATCAACGGACGGTTTGCGGCGATCGCTCGTGGAGAAGACGGAGTTGTGCGCCAGGGGTTTGAATCTGTCCACTCCCGTAATGATTTTGATGTTTTGGTGGGCATTGAAGAACGGGTCAGAGGGGCAGCAGAACGGGCAGTTAGGCAGCTAGAGGCAAAATCGGTTAAAGGCGGTCAATATACGGTAATTCTCGACCCGTACCTCTCAGGGGTGTTTATTCACGAGGCTTTTGGGCATCTATCGGAGGCTGACTTTGTCTATGAGAATCCTAAAATGCAGGAGTTGCTAACTTTGGGTAAACCCATGGGCATCAAACAGCTTAACGTGATCGATGATGCGACGATGGAAAACCTACCTGGGTCGATGAAATATGACGACGAAGGAGTGCCAGGACAGCGTAAGTATTTAATTAAAGATGGTGTCCTCACGCAACGTCTACATTCCCGTGAGACAGCAGGGAAAATGACCGAAGCACCCACTGGTAATGCCAGAGCAATCCGCGCTAATTATCCTCCCATTGTTCGTATGACCAACACGGCGATCGAACCGGGAGACACTACCCTGGAAGAGATGTTTGAGGGCATTGAGGAAGGAGTCTATGCCGTCAGAATGCTGGGAGGACAAACCAACGGTGAAATGTTTACCTTTGCTGCTGCCGAAGGCTATATGATCCGCGATGGTAAAATTGCCGAACCCGTCAGCGACGTGACTCTATCGGGTAATGTTTTCCAAACCCTGCAAGATATCGATGCTATTAGCAGCG
>JBCBWB010000177.1:0-10045 GCA_039817275.1 Cyanobacteria bacterium J06648_1
TATTCGACCGCTGTAGTGCAAAGTTACTAAGCTGCCAGGGTTTGATTGCCGCCGTCGCCGTCAAGGATACGATCAAAGTGGTAGATGCTGATGGAATTATTACTGATACTCCTGAACGTAAAGATCTTTGGGCGGCTCAGACTCCCCAGGGATTCGAGGTGGAATTGCTCAAGCGTTGTCATGCTCAGGGAAAAGACCTTCGTTGGCAGGTGACGGATGATGCGGCGCTATTTGAAAAGTGTGACCTGCCCGTAAAAATTGTTGTGGGAGAAGAGACTAACCTCAAGGTGACGACTCCTGTCGATTTGGCGATCGCTGAATTGATTTTGCGGCAAAGAGAAAACTCTTCCTATTCTGGCAATAAATTGGGGAGATAATTTTTGGCTATTTCGATTCGTTGCTAGAAAAAAATCATCAAAATATGCCATAGGTTAATTATTGTTGTATTTTATAAGTATACGGTAATTAATTAAGACAAAGTAGAACACGTTTCCCACTTCCTCCTTTTATGAAGTTGCAAATTTCTAGAGGGTTAGTCAACCCCTTTCTTCCCTCGGAAAATTTTGCCAGTTATCCGATTTGCTGTTTTATTTACCAAGCTTAAGTAATTGGAGATTGTCGTTGTTTATCAATCGCGGTTATTTTACAAAGTAGATCTAGCGATCGCAAACGTAGCAATTTATTGATTACACTTCTTTTGCCTTGCCTGTCCCAGGAATTATATTCCCTCATATTCATGTTGCTGTAGGCAGAAATTCTTTATGCAATTTAATTTTTTCTTTACTAGCGAATAGAGGAGAACATTTTGTTCTTAGTTTTATTCTCGCTTTTGTCTCTCGAATCAATTGGCAATATTAAGTGGTTAGACATACAATAACTTGATCTCAAAAAGCAAAGTGAGCCGCAAAACATGGGGTTCTAGCTGCTCTGAGTAAAAAAATTGACTAATATAAATTACACTAGCTTTTTTATATTGTGGAGTTATAAATCGTGATTGTAGTCATGAAAGTCGGTTCTCCAGATCCAGAGATTCAGAAAATAGAGGCAGAATTACAGGATTGGGGATTAACTCCTGAAAAGATCGTCGGCAAACATAAAATTGTCATGGGTTTGGTGGGAGATACGGCATCTTTAGATCCGCTTCAGATTAAGGAAATTAGCCCTTGGATTGAAAGCGTCTTGCGAGTTGAGAAACCTTATAAGAAGACAAGCCTGGAATATCGTAACGGAGAATATAGTAGCGTCGTTGTACCTACTCCCAGCGGCGATGTCACTTTTGGCATTAATCATCCCGTAGTAGTGATTGCAGGACCCTGTTCGGTAGAAAACGAAGAGATGATTATCAAAACAGCTAGGGCAGTCAAGGCTTCTGGTGCCAGCTTTTTGCGGGGAGGAGCATATAAACCCCGAACTAGCCCCTATTCTTTTCAGGGTCATGGAGAAAGCGCTTTAGAATTATTGGCAGCGGCGCGCGATGCTAGTGGCTTAGGCATCATTACTGAAGTTATGGATACTGCCGATGTTGAGAAGGTAGCGGAATTTGCCGATATTGTTCAGGTCGGGGCAAGAAATATGCAGAATTTTGCCTTACTAAAAAAAGTGGGCGCTCAAAACAAGCCAGTATTTCTGAAAAGAGGCATGTCAGCGACCATTGATGACTTATTAATGGCTTCTGAGTATGTTTTAGCGGCAGGCAATGCCCAGGTAATTCTCTGTGAGCGAGGCATTCGTACTTTTGATCGCAAGTATGTTCGTAATACCCTAGACTTAGCAGTTATTCCTGTCTTGCGCTCTCTGACCCATTTGCCGATCGCCATCGATCCGAGTCACGGTACAGGAGTAGCAGGTTTTGTTCCGCCTATGGCGAAAGCAGCGATCGCCGCTGGCGCAGATTCACTGATGATTGAGGTTCACCCCAACCCAGCCAAAGCCTTGTCCGATGGACCCCAATCGCAAACCTTTGAGGGCTTTGCTAATATCATGCAAGAACTGAGCGTAGTTGGTAATGCGGTAGGTCGCTGGTCGCCATCGACTGTAGCAGTGTGAGATTAGTTTGGTACTGTGGGTAAGAGGCAAAATGCAAGGTTTATTGCTTTGCCTCGATTAAATTTATTTGAACCAGCTAATATCTGATGCTTAGGCGATGAAAAATATACCAGATGAACCTGTACTCAGTGGCGAAGATCAGACAGACCCCGCTCTAGAAAAAGCGACTCCGTTACGCTGCTTTTTTGCGGCTAGCCTCTCTGGAGCGATCGCTTATTGCTGCTATTTGCTCCTCACTTCTATTGTGCATACCTATGGAGCAAAAGCCGTTACCTCAAGTAATCCGATCGTGATTAATCTGACTGCTGCTGTCAGAACAATGGTTATGGGTATTGTGGCACTGGGGACAGGGGTTTTTGGCGTGGTGGCGGTTGGTTTATTGTTATTAGGAATTCAGGTAACAGTTAGAAGCTTTAAGAAAGCCTAAATCTCTTTATCAGGACAAAGGACAACACACAGTTAATTATCTTTATCTTATCTTTGCTGTGCAGCGTCATAGATCAGAAGTAATGATATCTTGGTTTACGCACCTGTCTATTCAGCTTCCTCGTCCCATCCTTTTGCCAATCAATGTATTTAAAGAGCTTACATCTGCGATCGTTTCGTAATTATGTTGATCGCCAGGTTGAATTTACGGCGCGAAAAACTATTTTGGTTGGTAATAATGCTCAGGGCAAATCTAACCTACTCGAAGCGGTAGAGTTACTTGCTTCTCTCAAAAGCCACCGTACTAGTCGCGATCGCGAATTAGTTTTGGATTCTGCCACTATGGGACAGGTGCAGGCAAGGGTAGAAAGGGCTTATGGCACTAGCGAACTGAGTATGGTGTTTCGTAAGCAGGGTCGGCGTACCGTCGCCGTAAATCGCGAAAACATGCGCCGTCAACTAGATTTTTTAGGGGTGTTAAACGCCGTCCAATTTTCTAGCCTGGATCTAGATTTAGTCCGTGGTGCGCCCGATACTCGCCGTAGCTGGCTTGATAGTTTATTAATTCAGCTAGAACCAGTTTATTCCAGCATCTTGCAGCAGTACAATCAGGTCTTAAAACAGCGTAATGCCCTGCTGAAGAAAATCCGCACGGTGCGTCAGGAAACAGGCGATACTAGCTTCTCCCTCAATGAATATGAACCCCAGCTCAAATTATGGGATGAACAGCTCGCCGCCGCAGGTTCGCGAGTCGCCCGCAGACGAGCTAGAGTTATTACTAGACTTGCTCCTATTGCCGAATCCTGGCACAAACGCATTAGCGGCGAAACAGAACAGCTAGAAATCAAGTATTTACCTAATGTCGAGTGGATCGAAGATAGTCCCACAGCAGTGCAACAGGCTTTTTTAGCCAAGATCCAAGAGCGCCGCATGGTAGAACAATATCAGGGTAAGACGGTGGTCGGTACACACCGCGACGAAATAGAGTTTGTCATTGATCAAACCCCTGCCCGTTATTATGGTTCTCAGGGACAACAGCGTACTCTAGTACTATCTCTCAAGCTAGCAGAATTAAAGCTGATCGAAGAGGTAATTGGCGAACCGCCGTTACTACTGCTAGACGATGTATTAGCCGAACTCGATCCCAACCGTCAGAAACAACTCTTAGAAGTAATTGGCGATCGCTTTCAGACGATAATTACGACTACTCATATCGACACGTTTAACCATGACTGGATTGAAGATTCGCAGATTTTAGCGGTGGAAGCGGGGGTAATTAGTGAGGTTTTGCGGTCAAAGTGATAGTAAGTTGCTTGTTTCGCTTAATGCCGCTTCTTGATCGGGGATTATTGTCTGGGCAAACGGACTAAACATCCTGCCTCAAAGGGAGAATAGCCTTCTAGTTTGATTACCTGTCCGACATTGAAAAAACAGGAATTAAAAGTCAAGTGTTCAACGAAACAATGCTTTCTAAAGCGATCGCTCTACCCACCTTTCAATCTATTTACAACTACGACAAAACGGATTAAAAATAAGATTGCAGCGATCGCCAAACCCAAAGATTGTCCGATCCACAGTCCGATCCCACCCAGGTCGTAATAGAAACCTAAAATATAGCCCGTACCTAAGCCGATGATCCAGAAAGAGGGAACACTGAGTAGCACAGGGACTTGGGTGTCCTGTATTCCTTGCAGTGCTCCATAGACGATCTTTTGCATCCCATCAAGGATCAGGGCAATTACGCCGATGGTCAACATATGTGTAGCTAGTTCAATTACGGGTAGATTAGCAGGATTGTGGAGATCGAGATATAGTCCGATAATTAACTGCGGAAAAAGACAGATTGCGATCGCAACTACTAAATTGAACAACAGCCCCAGAATAATACTCAGATAAGCCGCCTGTTGAACTGTTACCAGATCTTCTTTACCCAATCCCTGTCCCACTCTAATCGTGGTGGCGTAGGAAATCCCCAGCGGGATCATAAAAATCATGACGATGGTTTGCAGCACGATCTGATGCGCCGCTAAGACTTCTGTCCCCAATGCACCCATGAGATAGGTGACAACGGCAAATAGTCCCGACTCTAGGGCGATAAACATACCGATTGGTGTCCCAAGTCGAATCAGCTTACGGAAAAGCTTTAGTTCAAACAGACTCAACTGAGAAAACAAGCCGTAATTTTTAAGCTGGGGGTGACGCAAAATATAAATTACCAATGCGCCAAACATACCCCAAAAAGTAATTACGCTGGCGATCGCCAAACCCGCAATACCCAACTTGGGAAAACTCAATTTACCAAAAGCGAGAACATAATTACCAACAATATTAAACACCGTCCCTCCAACCACAATATTCATGATTGGGCGAGTCTGGGATAGTCCTGAAACAACGGCTCGCAGCAGCATAAATCCCAAAGCAGGGAAACAACCCCAAACCATAATATCCAGGTAGGTATTCGCCAGCATGACCGTATTTGGCTCTTGTCCGATGGCGATCAGAAGGCGATCGACATTTGCCACAATTAAAGCGATGGGTATTGTCGCTAGCACAACTAACCAAAACCCCTGAGTGGTAATCTTTGCCACTAGATGCTTTTTGCCTGCGCCATCAGCTTCAGCAATTAAGGGAGTAACAGCCATCACCACTGCGCCAGTCACAGTAATCAAAGTCATAAAGGTAATTGCCGCTAACCCTCCCGCCGCCAGAGTAGATGCTCCCAAACGTCCCATCATCAGGGTGTCAAAGAAGCCTGTTAGAGCTTGGGCTAGTTGGGCGCTCGCTAAGGGTATAGCTAAAGAGAGTAGTTTTTTGCTTTCTCGATAAATTGGGCTGTGTTTAAAAGTCAAAATTGAAGTTAATTCTGGAAAGTAATCAGAATAGTCATGAGGCTTGATCGCATTTTCAATTTTTAATACTCCGACGCTAAATTAACGAATAATTGGGCTACCGTGATGATTTACCAAATACCATTTTTGCGCCATTTTCTGAAAAACATTAGTAGCGATCGACTGCGCCTTCATTCTTCTACCTTGGTTAGCCTGTAAGACGATCTCTCTAGCTACAACATATGCCAAAGAGCGATCAACTTCTACCTGGACAACTTCTACATCGATCTCCAACTCCTCAGTGTTGCGGAAGATAGCAGACCAAGACTGTTCGATCTCTGACCAGCCTAACAGGGGTTGGCTACCAGGATGAATACAAAGGCTGGTTGCCCCTTGCCACCAGAGCGATCGCATTTGAGCCAGATCGCGATCGCCAAAGGCATCATAGAAGGCTTGATTGGTAGCTAATACTAATGTTTTATCGTCAGTAGGATTAGTCATAGAACAAGTGTCGTGGGGGCTATTTTCAATAGCTTATAGCCTGTAGCTAAAAAAGATCCATAAGAACACAAATAATTGCCTGCGAGCAACCTATAGATAGAATCTATCAAGCTTATCGTCTCTATGATTTTTCTTGCTGACCCCAAAAAAACTATAATGATCGAGCAAGATTTAACGATGCTGGAGAAATTCTTATGGCGCGGATGTATTACGACGAGGATGCCAACTTAGATCTATTCAAGGGTAAAACTGTAGCGATTATCGGCTATGGATCTCAAGGACATGCTCATGCTCTCAACTTAAAAGATAGTGGTGTTAATGTTGTTGTTGGTTTGTATCCTGGAAGTAAATCCAAAGCGATCGCCGAACAAGATGGCTTGACGGTTCACCCTGTAGAAGATGCCGCCAAAGCAGCAGATCTGATTATGATCTTGCTTCCCGATGAAGTTCAGAGACGGGTTTATACCGAACAGATTGCCCCTCACCTCACTGACGGCAAGATTCTGGCTTTTGCGCACGGGTTTAATATCCACTTTGGTCAAATCGTTCCCCCCAAAGGCGTTGACGTCATGATGGTTGCTCCCAAAGGACCAGGACATTTGGTGCGACGTACCTATACTCAAGGACAGGGCGTACCTTGCCTGTTTGCTGTCTATCAAGATGCTACAGGAGAAGCTCGCGATCGCGCCATGGCTTATGCTAAGGGTGTCGGTGGTACAAGAGCAGGTATTTTAGAAACTACCTTCAGAGAAGAAACCGAAACAGATTTATTTGGCGAACAGGCGGTACTTTGTGGTGGTCTAAGCGCCTTAATCAAAACTGGTTTTGAAACTCTAGTCGAAGCTGGTTATCAGCCCGAATTGGCTTATTTTGAATGTTTACACGAAGTTAAACTAATCGTCGATCTAATTGTGGAAGGCGGTTTGGCTAAGATGCGCGATAGTATTTCGACTACAGCAGAATACGGCGACTATACTCGTGGTCCTAGAGTTGTTAATGAACAGACTCGCACCGAGATGCGTAAGATCCTCCGAGAGATCCAGCAGGGAGATTTCGCCCGCGACTTTATCCTAGAAAACCAGGCTGGTAAACCAGGATTTACTGCCACTCGTCGTCTGGAAGCAGAACACCCCATCGAAGAAGTTGGCAAGGATGTTCGCGCTCACTTTAGCTGGTTGAAAAACGACTAGTACTGCTGCGCGTAAGTAATAAGTATTGATTTATCAGCTTTTGCAGGTTATTTAATGATTGCTTTATTTACGCCCTCGTCTACTAGTTGCTAATTGTCAATTGCGAACTGTATTGACTGTTAATCAAGTACATTGACTGTTGGTTGGGGCGAATGGCATTCGCCCCAACGAGGGTTTCATTTGAGAAATTTCTTTTTACTCTCGTAAAACGTAACCCACACCACGAACGGTCTGGATCAAGCGGGATTCTTCACTATCTTCTAGCTTAAGACGGAGATAGCGAACATAGACCTCAATAATGTTGGAATCGCCCATAAAGTCGTAACCCCAGACACGCTCTAAGATTTGATCGCGGGTTAATACCTGTCGGGGATGGGAAAGCAAATAATCTAAGAGATCGAATTCCTTGGCAGTTAGTTCAATCGATCGCTCGCCACGAAAGACCTCACGGGTAGAACGGTTGAGGGTTAGATCGCTAAATTGCAGCATATCTACTTCTTCTTCCTGTTCGCGGCGCAAATTTGCCCTAACTCTAGCTAGTAGCTCCTCAATACTAAAAGGTTTGACTACATAATCGTCGGCACCTGCATCCAAACCAGCAACGCGATCGCTCACCTCGTCCTTCGCCGTCAGCAAGATAATCGGCACTTTACTCCCTGTCTGGCGCAATCTGCGGCATATTTCAGGGCCTGATATTCCTGGCAGCATCCAGTCTAACAAAATCAGATCTGGCTCTATTTCTCTGGCAGAAGACAATCCCGTAAAACCATCTGGAGCATGAGTAACTTTGTATTGTTCAAACTCCAGCTCCATTTTAATAAACTGAGCCAGCTTGGCTTCATCCTCTACCACCAAAATATGTGCTGTCATAAATTATCAGTAATTAGTAATCAGTAATCAGTCCTGTCAAGCAAAGCCAGGAAAATTGTCTACTTATTATTCTTGGGAAGTCTGAGAGTATTATGAGAATTGATTGGTCCCAAAATTTTATTCAGCGTTCGTAACTGTTCTGCTGTGCCCATACAGATTAAAGCATCTCTTTCTAGAATTTGCGTATCTCCATTAGGTCCTGCAATTAAATTACCACCAAAGCGGCGAATAGCCAGAACTAGCGCCCCAGACTTGGAACGTAGCTTGGCATCTCTGAGAGTCTTGCCCGCGAAGGGACAGGCTTCCGAATCGATCAAAAATTCTTCCATATAGTAAGAACTATTCGATCCCGTAATAATGCCATCGACAAAATCCATTACTTGAGGTCTTAAGGCGGCGGCAGCAAGCCTCTTTCCTCCTGTAATATAGGGTGAGACTACCGCGTCTGCACCTGCACGCTGGAGTTTGGTTACGGCTTCTTCGTTGCTGGCGCGGGCGATCGCTCTAATTCGGGGATTTAGGGTTTTTGCCGATAGTACCGTATAAAGATTTTCCGCGTCAGAAGGCAAGGCAGTCACTAGACAGACAGCATGTTCGATCCTGGCTCGAACCAAGGACTCATCAAGAGTTGCATCTCCTAAAATTACCGTGTAGCCTAGCTGCTTAATCTCTTCTACCTCTTCCAGGTTGTCATCAATAATAATAAAGGGAATACCCTCATCAAAAAATTCGCGGGCGACATGGCGACCAGTACGCCCAAAACCACAGACAATGTAGTGTTCATTTAGAGATTCAATCAAACCCTTCTCCTGTCTTAGTTTGATTCCTTCTTGAAAGTACCCTTGAATGAGGGCTTCTGTAAAGCGATTGACGATATAACCGATAGTCAGTAAACCCATCAAAATTAGGGCGACTGTAAACAGACGACCCCTTTCTCCTAGCGGACGCACCTCAGAAAACCCGACAGTCGAAAGGGTGATTATGGTCATGTAGGCAGATTCAGCAAAAGTCCACTTCTCGACTAACCAATACCAGAGTGTACCAATCAGAACGATGCCACCTAATGCTACGCCACCTCTAATTAACTCCTTACGTAAACGACCATATTTTTCTTCAAAGGTGTAGCTATACATTCATTTCAATGCTGACTTTGATAACGGTTTTGCCTACAATTAGTTACATTGAGATTAAATCTGGCTTAAGAGGCACAATCCCAGTAATATCAAATAACAATTGTCATTTTAAATGTATTTTTCCTTCAATCTTAACTTTATCTGGAGTAACTTGTAATGCAGTCTACTATTGTCGAAAATCCGTTAGCTTCTACCCGTAGTAATGAGTTTGATCGCGATCGCTTTGACCAAAGTGTGATGCAAACCTATGGTCGTTTTCCCATCGCCATTGATAGAGGAGAAGGCTGTCGTCTTTGGGACACTGATGGCAAAGAATATCTCGATTTTGTCGCAGGAATTGCCACCTGCACTCTCGGTCATGCCCATCCTGCTTTAATTGAGGCAGTGACAGAGCAAATCAAAAAGCTGCACCACGTTTCTAATCTCTACTATATCCCCGAACAGGGAGAGCTAGCGGAATGGCTAGTTAATAACTCCTGTATGGACAAGGTATTTTTCTGCAATTCGGGTGCAGAAGCAAACGAAGCGGCAATCAAGTTAGTCAGAAAGTATGCTCATACTTATTTAGATAAGGTAGAAAACCCGATTATTTTGACCGCTAAGGCAAGTTTCCACGGTCGTACCTTAGCTACTATTACCGCTACAGGACAAGAGAAATATCAAAAAGGTTTTGGACCTCTATTTCCTGGTTTTGCCTACGTTCCCTATAACGACATTACTGCCGTCGAAAATGCCATTACCGACCTCGATGAAGGCACTTTAAGCCGAGTTGTCGGCATTATGGTCGAACCCCTACAGGGGGAAGGTGGCGTGCGTCCTGGAGATCTCGACTATTTCCTCAGACTGCGTAAAATCTGTGACGAGAATCAAATTCTGCTAATTTTTGACGAAGTGCAGGTTGGTGTCGGTAGAAGTGGCAAAATTTGGGGTTATGAAAATCTGGGAATTGAGCCAGATATTCTCACCAGTGCCAAGGGTTTGGCTGGGGGAATTCCTATTGGCGCGATGCTTTGTAAAGACTCCTGTGCCGCTTCTACCGACACCAACCTGC
>JBCBWB010000178.1:0-10012 GCA_039817275.1 Cyanobacteria bacterium J06648_1
CTAAAGTCGCTCTAGTCACAGGGGGCAATCGGGGAATCGGTTTGGCGATCGCCCAAGGATTAATCAAAGCCAATGTTCGAGTAATTATCGGTTCGCGATCGCTCGAAAAAGGTCAGGCAGCCGTAGAAAAGCTCGATTCACCTCTGGCAAGTGCCGTAGAAATTGATATTGCTGATGATGAGAGTATCGAACAGGCGTTTAATGAATTGAGCGGGAAGATAGATCGCCTCGATGTATTGATTAATAATGCGGGTATCTATCCCGACAACGGCTTTGATATCTTGACCATCGATCGCGATCTGTTAGCGAAGACTCTCAACGTCAATACCTTTGGTGCCATCAAAACTACGCAAATATTTCTGCCTTTGCTAGAAAAAGCCGAGGAAGCAAGGGTCATCAACTACTCCAGCGGTTACGGACAGCTAAACGGATTAAGTGCGGGCGTACCCAGCTATTGCTTATCCAAGCTAACCCTCAATGGTGCAACCATCATGCTAGCGGATGCCCTGGCGAGTAAAAATATTCAGGTTAATGCTGTCGATCCTGGCTGGGTAAGTTCGGACATGGGCGGCGCAAATGCACCTCGAACCACAGCACAAGGGGCGGATACCGCAGTTTGGTTAGCCACCGTCGATTCCGTGTCAGACAGTGGAAGACTATGGCGCGATCGCTCTATCATTTCTTTTTAATTTATCTCTGTTTAATTTAAGACTGAAATTATCAACCTTACAACTACAAAAATAATGAGCAATATAACAGCCATATCTCAGACCTATACAATCGCTGGAGAGTTAACCGTTAATCGCCTTGGTTATGGAGCAATGCGCCTAGCGGGACAGCCAGGCAACTTCGGGGCATATCCCGACTGGGAAGGGGGTAAACAGCTCTTACAACGGGCGATCGCTCTGGGAGTAAATTTCATCGACACCGCGGAGGCATATGGCGCGGGATTTAACGAAGAGCTAATTGCTGACGCTTTGTATCCTTATGCCGATGATTTGCTCATTGCTACCAAAGGAGGAATCAACAAAACCGCACCCGATAAAATACTGGCTGATGCTTCGCCAAAATTTCTTAGAAGCGGCGTTGAAGGCAGTCTCCAACGACTAAAACTAGAACAAATCCCTCTCTATCAACTGCATCGTCCCGACCCCAAAGTCCCCTTTATGGAGTCTATTGGCGCACTCAAAGAACTAAGAGATGAAGGAAAAATTAGACATCTCGGCTTATCCAACGTCACCGTAGAACAGATCCAACAAGCAAGTCAGATTGTACCTATCGTCTCGGTGCAGAACAAATTTAGCTTGAGCGATCGCACTTACCAAGATGTATTAGACTACTGTACTGCCAACAACATCGCTTTTATACCCCACGGTTCGTTGGGCGCACATCCTCTAAAGCAAGGCGCACCGCTAGCTAATGCCGAAGGAGTGTTAGCAGACATTGCCCGTCGCCAAGGCGTAAAACCCAATCAAATCGCCTTAGCCTGGTTACTCCACTACGCACCAAATATTATTTTGATTCCTGGGACGACAACCATTGCTCACCTAGCCGAAAACATAGCTGCTGGTGCAATCCAGCTTACCAGCGAGGAAATGAAGCAGTTGAATCACTCTAGTTTTTCTCTGGCTAGATGAGTTTTCCAGCGGTTTGTATTGTTAGTCAAAAATTTATCCAGAAGTATAGTTTGAGGACATTAATCAATGAGTACACAAAACACTAAAGTTTGGTTGATTACAGGTAGTTCCAGCGGATTTGGGCGTACCCTCGCCGAAACCGTTTTAGAAACAGGGGACAGAGTAATTACCACCGCACGCAAACCAGAACAATTAGAAGATTTAATTGCTCAATATCCCGAAACAGCCCTAGCATTGCCTTTGGATGTAACTAATAAAGAAGAAATCAAGAGTGCCATTGATAGTGCGATCGCCAAATTTGGGCGAATTGATGTTCTAGTAAATAATGCTGGTTATGGCTTAATTGGTGCGCTAGAAGAAGTAAGTGACGAGCAGATTCAGCGTAACTTTAACACCAATTTATTTGGGGCAATCGATGTTATTCGCGCCACGCTTCCCATACTGCGGTCGCAACAAAGCGGTCATATTATCAATATGTCGGCGATCGCTGGCTTTACTAATGAACTGGGCTTTTCAATTTATGGTGGTGCCAAGTTTGCTCTAGAAGGCGTATCAGAAGCCTTGCAAGGAGAAGTTGCCCCTCTGGGCATCAAGGTAACTATAGTTGAACCAGGACCATTCCGTACCGATTTTATTGGACGCTCATTGGATCGCACCGAGTCCTCAATGGAGGCTTATCAAGGTACCGTCGGTAAGTTTCTGAATTTCCTCGACAACATCGAAGGCAAGCAGCCAGGAGACCCACAAAAAGCTGCTCGGGCAATTATTCAAGTCGTGAATTCTCCTAACCCACCTCTGAGACTGGTACTCGGAAAATACGCTTACAGTAAATTTCGTCAAAAACTGGAGTCTCTAACGACAGAATTAGCTGCCTGGGAAGAAATTGCCGCTAATACAGATTTTGAATAGACATACCTTAAGGTAAAGACTTATGACCGACAAACCAAATATTTTAGTCCTCGGTGCTACAGGCAAAGTTGGCGGCGAAGTAGTAAAACAGCTCCAAGATAATCCAGATGTTAACGTGGTAGCTGCTACTCGATCGCCCGAAAAAGTCCAAGATTTCCAGAACCAGGGGATTGATAGCGTCATTCTCGATTTAGATAACCCCGCAACGATCGCTCCTGCACTGAATAATATCAACCGAGCATTATTCTCACTGGTTACACCGTGGATATGCTTCGCCAGAGTAAGCGCTTTCTCGATGCCGCCAAGCAAACAGGGGTCGAACAGATAGTCCATATTGGTGCATCTACCGCACCGACAAATGAAGTTGCTCATTGGGGTTGGCATCAATTTATCGAAGCATATATTGAGAAGCTAGGCTTTAGCTATGTTCACCTGCGTCCCGAAGCCTTTATGCAAAATCTGTTCAGCTTTGGCTGGCTCAATAATGGAGTGGTTTCTAACTACATTGGCAATGCGCGCTGGAGTTGGATTGACTGCAACGATTTAGCGGCGGTAGTGCTACAAACTTTATTACATCCAGAGCAATATGCGGGTCAGACAATACCTCTTGGCTATGATGCCAAAACTATGGCTGAGGTCGCTCAAATTCTGACAGAAGTTGTAGGACAGCCATTTAGGATAGAAGCTCATTCACCAAAAGAGTTCTTAAACAATGCTTTTCAAGAGGGTGTGGAAGGGATTTATGCCAATGCCTACCTGAATTGTGTCTATACTCAGTTTGAGTTAAACGTGGCTGACAAAATTCCTGAAGCCGATCGCACTTTTGATAACTTTGAGGCAATAGTCGGGCGCAAACCCAATACTTGGCATGATTTCGCCCTCCATTATCGGCAGAAATTACTCTACTAAGCGCCATGGGCGATCAACACGCTAGCTGATATCGGAGAATGAGTTCGTCGATAGTAGCTGTTCTTCAGCAGCAGTAATCTAGAGCCACATTTGGCGATCGCTCTGTTAACCAGAAAATTTAGCAGATAGATGAATTGAGCAACATTTTTTTGATCTAGAGTGCGAATATGACAGCATTTTAGACCAAAACAATCAGATCAAGTTATAAGTTCAATTTAGCTTGGTTTATCTACCTTTAGTAGCTTTTATTACCAATAGATACAGCTATCAAAAGCAAAATTAATATCTTTGATATGTTTTTTATTCCAATTATAAACATAAGTATTTAAATTAGAACTATGAGTTTTCACGTATTGTTTTCTACTCACCGAACAAAATACATTGGGGATCATACCTACAGGACAAAATATATACGGAGAAGGCTAAGTGTAAATTCAGGAAATATCGAAACTTTACCCAACAAAAATAGTGTAAATGCTGTTGTTTGAAAGATACTAGAAACAATATGCTGTAGTAGGTTCCAAGATGAAATTGATTTACATCAAGTAAGCACTAGATTTTGGAGCGCAAAATTATTCTCTCTTTAGGGATTAAATTTAATGACAGCTTGCATTAACCAAAAAATAAAAATAGATAGTTTATCTCTCTTTCATGAGTATCAAAAAGAGCATAGTACTAGCACTAGAAATAAAATTATGGAGCTAAACTTCGGTTTAGTAAAGAAAGAAGCCTATCATTGGGTAAACCAATGTAGTGAAACTTTTGAGGACTTGATCCAGGTAGGTTCAATTGGTTTAATCAGAGCAATTGAGCGCTTTGATGTTGAGAAGGGCAATGCTTTTAGCTCATTTGCCATTCCCTATATTCGAGGAGAAATACAGCATTATTTACGAGATAAAAGCCCTACTCTACGAATTCCTCGACGATGGCTAGAGCTACGACAAAAATCAATTACTTTTATTCACAAATTTAGAGACTTACATCATAGACAGCCCAACAATCAGGAAATTGCTAGCTATTTAGAAGTATCGATCAAAGAATGGCAAGACATAAAATTAGCATATCAAAATCGCAAGCCTCTAAGCCTAGATATTTCGGTAAATAACGATCTAGATACTCAAACTAGTCTAGGAGATATGGTAGCCGATCCTAAATATCGTAGCTTTCATTTAGTTTATGAAGACCGAGTAAGATTGCAACAGGCTTTAGGTGAATTAGAAGAACGGACAAGAGATGTTTTAGAGTTTGTTTTTCTCCACGATCTGACTCAAAAAGAAACTGCCCAGATGCTTGATATTAGTGTAATAACTGTTTCGCGACAGCTTAAAAAAGGCTTAAATACTCTCAAGAAATCCATGACATCTGAAAATTCTTAGAATCAAGTTTATGGCTGATTTGAAAGTCAACTGTTATCTTAGAGCTTGCATTGTTTGATTACAGATTAAATCGGGTAATCTTAATCGATACTTATATTATTATTATGAATAAAGTTGTATTGTTGGCACTAATAGGAACTGTAGCTTTCCTCACAGAAGGCTGTTCTATTTTCTCTAATTTTGCAGATTCTCGAAAAGAGCTAGAAGAAAATACTGCTAAACCTATACCAGTAAAGGTTAATACTGCACAGGCTGAGCCTCAGGAATCAGAACCAGAGGTATTTGCCGATTTAGAAGAAGAAGAAATTGAACCACTGCCAGAAATCGCTGGCTTAATTCCAGCTACCAATCCTGACGTTAGAGTCAGAAATAGCGTTCGCGGTAGAAACGATCCTTTTGCTGTGGTTAGTCTTGATCCTCGAATCGAAATTGAGCTAGAGGAGGAAGATTCTCAAAGCAATACTGCCAATCGCGGCAGGAACACAACACCCATCTTTGACGATGAAAATAACGAAGAGCTTAATTTGCCCGAACCAGAAATATTCTTGCCCACGTTGGCACAGGATGTAGTTATTTCAGGCATGTTTGAGGCAAACGGTAGAACTAGACTAATTGTCCAAGCACCAGAAGAAAGCAGCAGCCGTTATGTTGAGGTTGGACAGTATTTATCCAATGGCCAGGTATTGGTTAAAAGAATTGACAACAATAGCTTTTCTAATCCGACAATTATTTTAGAGCAGAGAGGGATAGAAGTTGCCAAAACTATTGGCAGTGATCTCGATAGTGAGGATCGGGTTTCGTCTTTACCCCCAGCTCCTCCTACTAATTGGGGAGCCGCTATTTCTCTGAAGTAAAATCCTCTAAAGTTTTAAATATTTAGATAATAGCTCGATAATTAAAGCGATCGCGGAGTCTGATTCCCGATCGTTTTTCTCTGTGGTGAGATATTCAGGCTGATAAGTCGATAAAATATAAGGTAGCCCGACGAGAATTTTCGATCTAAGTTGTAAAGATTATGAGTAAGAAAGCAGAATTATTAGAAGCGATCGCTGGTAAAAATCGTGGTTTGCTGGCAAACGAAATTGATAATGTTAGGGTTCTCTCGGCGATTCAGCAGTTGGAAGATGATAATCCGACTCAGAAACCATTAGCGGCGAAAGAGCTGCTCAATGGCGACTGGCGCCTGCTCTACACCACAAGCAAAGGTATTTTGGGTCTGGATCGCTTTCCTCTGTTTAAGCTCGGTCAAATCTATCAGTGTATCCGAGTCTCCGAGGCAAAGGTATACAACATCGCCGAGATTGTCGGTTTGCCCATGTTAGAAGGTTTAGTCAGCGTGGCGGCTAGTTTCGACCCTGTTTCCGAGCGGCGAGTTAACGTGATCTTTGAGCGTTCTATTGTTGGCTTACAGCGTTTTTTGAGCTACAAGACTCCTGCCAGACTAATTCAGCAGATTGAGTCGGGTAAGAAATTTCTGCCTATCGACTTTAAAATAGACCGAGGAGAACAACAAGGCTGGCTAGAAACCACCTATCTTGACCACGACATGCGTATTGGTCGCGGCAATGAGGGCAATGTTTTTGTTCTGACCAAAGAGACTTTTGCCTAATTTCTCTCAATCTACTTGAGTTGCAAACGCCAGGCTGTAATAAGAACCCTGATTGAATTCAAACTCATCGATAATCTCTAAGTTGAGTTTTTAATGCGCTTTGAGCGATCGCTGTTAATTGCAGAACTAGAGTGGCAGTAATGCTCAAATTTTAAGCGATCGCATTTCTTAATAGAATACTAGAGATTATTGATAGTTACTACTTGAACTACAAATTCAATGGTATACCTATTTTTAAATCTGAGTTGAGTATATAAGAAATGAAATTCAAATCTTCATTGGCAATATTATCCTGTACGGCGATCGCTCTAAGCATCAGTGTCCCTTCAATAGCTCATACACAGGATATTGACCTTCCGTCAAAATCGACTATTACTCGGACAAAGCAACTTCAGACAAATAATGGTCGAAAAAGCACTGGATTAGTAGGTGTTTGGAAAGCTATTGTCAATCAAAATGGTATGTCAACCGATATTGTCTGCGATTTTAGAGTTGATGGTATTGAAGATTGTTCATATACGAATAGTGAAGGTACTCGTAAAAGTCAAGGTACTTGGAATTACGCTGATGAAAAATTGTACTTTTCTTATGAATATGGTGATGTCAATTATTCTGTTCAATGGATTTCTCAAGACGAATTTGTACTTAGACCATTAACAAGCGAGAATGGAATACAAGCAGAACAAAGATTTTATCGTCAGCAACAAGCAGTTCAAACTTCACAACAAAATGGTCAAGGAGACAAGTACGGAGCGATTGCAGTTCATAATTATGGTAGTTACTGGGGTGCTGCTTGGAATCACTCTAACCCAGAAGCAGCAAGCAATGCAGCACTGAAATCCTGTTTTGAGGGAAGTCGGGGAAAGTGTAAAACTGCTATTACATTCAAAAATGGTTGTGCAGCCTTAGCAACATCATTTACTTCTTATGGAACAGGAGCTGGTGTTGATAAGCTATCCGCCGAACTCAACGCTGCGGAAAGGTGTCCCCGCGATTCTTGTAGGGTTAAAGCAGTGTATTGTAACGACTAATCATTATGGCTTACCTTGCTGCCTAAGTTAAGCTTGGGAAAGATAGACTAGTGAGTATATGCGGCAATGCTTTCGACTTCATCTTTGAGCTCAGCAAAGTTCAAATAATTAATTTGCGTTGGCTGGGCAAATTCAATGCCACACTCAGAGAATTTAGTCTTGACAGCAAGGTTAATCGACTGTTGAGCATTCATATAGACGCTGTAGTCATTGGTATTAATAAAATAGACTACCTCAAAATCGAGGCTATAGTTACCATATCCTGCAAAGTGAGCGCGATCGCAGCTAGCATTCTCCGTCTGGTCAATAATCTCGCGCAGTAGCTGGGGGATCTGTGCCAACTGTTGGGCGCTAGTTTGATACACCACGCCAAATTTGAAGAGAATCCGTCGCTGGCGCATTCTTTTATAGTTACGAATCCGTGAGCCGACGAGGTCGCTGTTTGCCATGACGATTTGCTCGCCGTTGATGCTTCTTAGTCTGGTGGTTTTAATTCCTACATACTCTACCGTACCCAAATAATCGCCGACAATGATAAAGTCTCCCAGCTCAAAGGGACGATCTAGCAAAATAGCAAAATAGCAAAACAGATCTTGTAAGACTCCTTGAGAAGCTAAAGCGATCGCTACTCCACCAATGCCTAAGCTAGCAATTACGGCAGAGATATCAAACCCCAAGTTATCTAAGAGAAAGACCATGCCGATTAGCCAAACAACGATTCTCAGAGCAGGAATTAGAGCATTAATACTTTGCTCCAGGTTGACATTATCTCGCTGATAGTTGAGCCAGTAGATTTTGAGCAGATATTCTAGCGCCGCTGAGATCAATCGAATCGCCAAAATTGTAAAGATAATGACGGCCATCACGTTAGCGGTGCGCTTGAGAATCTGATGTAGTACCAAGTTTCCCAAAGCTAGATATAGACTCGCAACATAGGCAATGGGAATCAAGTCTCTTTCGAGAATATTGATAATTGCATCATCATAAATATTTTCCGTTCTAGCGGCCCAGTTTTTCAAGCTTTTAAAAGCTGAACGTCTCAGAATTTTAATCAATAATATCGAGCAAAATAAAATGATCGCCGCTATTAAGTAGTCGTATAGCTGGTTTCCCGCAAATTTGCTGGCTAGAAAGTCAAGTTTCATCAATTAATTAAGCTGAATATTGGGTTAACTGAAGCGCTAGATTGTCTAAAACACGGGTTCTGAGCAAACAGAATGGTTTGTGTCTTAATTTCACCAATAGGGTAGAAACCAGTCAATTGTCCTTGGTGAATAATCAAATGTCCATTGATAAAACATTCTTTAGAAAGAAGACAGTCGGTCAATAAACTATTAAATTAAAATCAATGGAATTGGAGACAGAAAATCGTGCGGTTGGGGACATTAATTGGATTTTTAGCGATTGTCATTGCTTTATATATTCTGTGGCGCATTAAGCAAGTATTACTGCTAGCTTTTGCAGCGGTTGTCTTTGCTACGGCAATGAATCAATTAGTCAAGCTCTTAGAAAAAAAGCTCAAGCTAGAACGAAAAGTAGCGATCGCGATCGCCGTCACAGGGGTCTTGATCTTTATCATTGGCTTTGTTGCCCTGGTTATTCCGCCGTTTATCGATCAGTTTCAGCAGCTAGTTACTCTTGTTCCCCTGGGCTTAGAACAACTTAGTAGCTGGAACGAATGGCTTCGTAATTTGCTGCCTGATAATTTAATCGAAGAAGTCAGAGGTTTAGAATCTTTAACCCAAAATATCCAGTCCTACATGGATCGATTTATTGGTAATTTTTTCGATCTATTTTCCAGCACTTTAGGAGTGGTCTTAAACTCTTTATTAGTAATAGTAGTGACCATCATGCTGTTATCCAATCCCACCCCCTATAAGCAAATGTTTCTCCTGATGTTTCCTGCTTTCTACCGTCAGCGGGTACAAACCATTGTCAAAAAGTGCGAGTCTAACTTAGGCGGCTGGGCGATTGGCATTTTATTTAACATGGCAGTAATTGCCATCATGAGCGGTATTGGGCTACTAATTTTGGGAGTTAGATTGCCTCTGGCTAATTCTTTGTTAGCAGGAATGCTGACTTTTATTCCTAATTTAGGCCCTGTACTTAGCGTCGTTCCTCCTGCGGCGATGGCGTTATTAGATGCTCCCTGGAAAGCATTAGCAGTAGTTATTCTTTATGTTGTTATTCAGCAGGTAGAAAGCAATGTTTTAACGCCGATTGTGATGCAGAAGCAGGTATCGCTGTTACCCGCAGTCACATTGCTTTCTCAAGTAGCTTTTGCGGTATTTTTTGGTCTTTTGGGCTTGTTTTTAGCCTTGCCAATTACGGTGGTAGCTCAGGTTTGGCTAAAAGAAGTTTTAGTTAAAGATATTTTAGATCGCTGGCAAATTGAGGATGATATCAATCGCTTCAACACCCGTAAAGTAGGGGTTAAAAACAGGGAGCCAAACCAAAGAGCTTTTACAGCAGTTTCTTTGACCCTGCCTGCCCCCTATAAGCAAATGTTTCTCCTGATGTTTCCTGCTTTCTACCGTCAGC
>JBCBWB010000179.1:0-9979 GCA_039817275.1 Cyanobacteria bacterium J06648_1
TACGACTTTGAAACCATTCGAGAGTGTGTTGATTCTGCTTTCGCAAAATGTCCTAACGTATTCGCGTAACGCTATATAGTCTTTATCTCTACAGATAAAAAGTGTTTAATAGCATTACGCATTCACCTATGCCCAAAATAGAATATACAAAGGCACGTTAGCTAAAAAAAGCGATCGCTTGCAAAAAAACAAGACAAAAAAGAGGAGCTAGAAAAAACTAAACTCCTCTTACAATTCTCAAAAAATAATTAATGATGCCTTAGACAACAGGTCTATTTACCCATGCCAAGCTGCTGCGCCTTCTGATAAACTTTTCCTTCAGTCAGTAGCGAAGGGGCGATCACCACATCCACCTGCTGCATCTCCTTGAGGTCTTTTGCTCCCAAAGTTCCCATACTGGTTTTGATGGCTCCTAGCAAATTATGAGTGCCGTCATCGAGCTTGGCAGGACCAATTAAGATTTCGCGAATCGTGCCTGTAGTTCCCACCTTAATTCGCGTGCCACGAGGTAATACAGGACTAGGAGTTGCCATACCCCAGTGAAAATCTCCTCCTGGAGCTTCAGCAGCACGGGCAATAGGAGAGCCGATCATCACCGCATCTGCACCACAGGCAAGACATTTGCAAATATCTCCTCCTGTAACGATCCCACCGTCAGAAATTACGGGTACATAGCGCCCTGTTTCCGCGAAATAATCGTCACGTGCTGCCGTACAGTCTGCCGTAGCAGTTGCCTGGGGAACACCGACTCCCAAAACACCACGAGAGGTACAGGCAGCACCAGGACCAATCCCAACTAGTACCCCCGCCGCCCCAGCCTTCATCAGCTTGAGAGCAACTTCGTAGGTAACGCAGTTTCCTAAGACTACGGGCATTGGCATCGACTGACAAAAAGTAGCCAGATCCAGAGGAGCGATCGCTTCTGGAGATAGATGATCCGTCGAAACTACTGTTGCCTGAACAAAGACTAAATCTGCTCCTGCTTCAGCGACAATTTTGCCATACTTACTCGCCCCAACGGGGGTTAAACTCACGGCAGCGATCGCATCTTGGCTTTTTATTTCTTGAATTCTCTTGGTAATTAATTCAGGTTTGACAGGTTCGGCATAAAGTTCCTGCATCAAACCCACAAATCCATCCTTACCGACTGACTCGATCTTGTTTAAAATCGGCTCGGGATCTTCATATCTAGTTTGAATTCCCTCCAGATTTAAAACCCCGATCGATCCCAATTGGGAAAGCAAAACTGCCATTTTTACATCAACCACGCCATCCATCGCACTAGCGAGGATTGGTATTTCGCGGCTGATTCCGCCAATTTCCCAAGTAGTATCTGCCAGACTAGGGTCTAGAGTACGCACTCCAGGGGATAATGCGATTTCATCAAATCCATAGGCTCTACGAGCCTGTTTTCCGCGACCAATTGATATTTCCACGCTCTTGATTCGTTCCCAAAGCTTATTAACTTAGGCTATCAAATTTTATCCATCTTTGAACATAAATCCTTGTATTAGCTCTTAGCTTGGGGATAGCTCTAAGCTCTAAGCTCTAAGCTCTAAGACTTTTGACTTTCATTGAAGCGAAATAGTTAGAGCAAAAGAACAAACATGACACCTCTGAAAATACTGTCAGATATAACTTTATGGTTAATCCGAATTTACGTTATTCTGGCGAACAGTCGGCAAGTATCGACCGCGCTATAAAAAAGAGCCAGTAATTGACTAGCTCTTCAGGATTTCAAACTAATTAAATTTGAAAGATAAACTCAACTAAGATACTGGCTGGGGTTGAGGTTGAGGCTGGGGTTTGAACTGGAACAGTGAGTAAACGACATTACGACGAATATCGATCATCATTTCGAGGAACATTTCGTATCCTTCCTGCTTGTATTCGATCAAAGGATCTTTTTGCCCATAGCCTCGTAAGCCAATCGACTCACGTAGGGCATCCATTGCCTGGAGGTGTTCGCGCCACAGGGTATCAATCTGTTGCAGAATAAAGAATCTTTCTGCCTGACGCATCAAACCAGGCTGCATGCTGTCGATTTGGTGTTCTTTAAGATCGTAAGCCTTGCGGACTTCTTCACAGAGAAAGTTTTTCATCTCGCTGACGGTCATGTCTTCGAGATGTTCTGGCTCAACATCTTCTAGCAAATAGATAAACTCTTTGGCTTTATCAACCATTTTGTCTAGCTTCCACTCTTCGGGAGGCAGCTCTGGATTGACGTAGGCATCGACAATCTCGCCCATGGTTTTCTCGGCATACTGGATTACCTGTTCCTTGAGGTCTAAGCCTTCGAGTACCCGACGACGCTCGGCATAAATTGCGCGACGCTGGTTGTTCATCACTTCGTCATACTCAAATACTTGCTTGCGGGTGTCATAGTAGAACGTCTCTACCTTCTTCTGCGCCCCTTCGAGGGAGTTGGTCAACATTTTGGACTCAATGGGCATATCGTCCTCCACCCGCATCATGTTCATTAATTTCTCGACGCGATCGCCACCAAAGATTCGCAGCAGGTTATCCTGGAGGCTGAGGAAGAATCTGGTTGAGCCAGGATCGCCCTGTCTACCTGCCCGTCCCCGCAGTTGGTTATCTACCCGTCGGGATTCATGGCGCTCTGTACCAATAACGTGCAGTCCCCCGTTATCAATTACTTCATCATGTTCGGCATCGGTAAAGACTTCATACTCCTTACGTACCATTTTGTAGGCTGATCGCAGTTTTTCGAGGACGGGATCGTCTACAGGGGCATTCTCTGCCGCTACCGCAATTTTCTCTTCCGCTTCTAGTTCGGGTAGACTTTGTTCTCCATACTGCTGAACAGCAAACTTAACTGTCTCTTTGAGCAAGTTCTGCGCCTCGGCAGACAATTCTGTGGGAAAAATCTGTGGGGACGCCTTCCAGGTTTTTTGCTTACCGCCACTACCATTGCCAAACCCCTTACCACTGTCCTTACCCAGATTGACTCCTGGCACTCCCGCCATAAAATTGTCGTCTTCAGGTGCTACTAGCTTAGGCATAAAGTATTCTCTGACCTTGAGCCTTGCCATATAGTCGGCATTACCCCCCAGAATAATATCTGTACCACGACCTGCCATATTAGTGGCGATCGTTACGGCAGTTTTGCGTCCCGCCTGAGCCACAATTTCGGACTCTCGCTCAACGTTTTCTGGTTTGGCGTTGAGCAGATTATGCTCGATTCCTTTTTCTTGTAGTAGGTGAGATATCAGCTCAGATTTTTCGACGCTAGTTGTCCCGACTAGTACAGGACGACCTCTTTCATGCATGTTGGCGGTATCTTCGGCTACTGCTTGCCACTTACCAATTTCCTGCTTAAACACCACGTCAGCCAAATCCGCCCGCTTAGGAGGCAGATTGGTGGGGATAATTGTGACCTGAAGGTTGTAGACCTTTTCAAATTCAGTCTCTTCAGTTTTTGCCGTACCTGTCATCCCCGCCAGAGTAGGATAGAGCAAGAAGAAGTTTTGATAGGTGATGCTGGCTAAAGTTTGGGTTTCTTTCTGAATTGGTACACCTTCTTTGGCTTCGATCGCCTGATGCAGACCATCACTCCAGCGCCTTCCTGCCAAAACCCGTCCCGTAAACTCATCGACGATCACAATCTCGTCGTTACGCACCATGTAGTTCACATCTTTGGTAAACAGCTCTTTGGCTTTAATCGCGTTGGAAATGTAGTGCGCCCAGGGATTTTCAGGGTCGAATAAATCGGTAACCCCGAGGGTCTGCTCGGCGTGAGCATAACCTTCATCGGTCATCAGAATATTACGAGCTTTTTCATCTACCTCGTAATCGCCTACACCTTCCTCACCATTTACTTCCTCGTCATAGTCTTCTATTTGAGGTATTAACTGCGCCGCTACCTGAGCCGCCTGAAGGTATTTTTCGGTGGGACGCTCTACTTGCCCTGAGATAATTAGCGGTGTTCTCGCCTCATCAATTAGGACAGAATCAACCTCGTCAATTACACAGTAGTTAAAGGGACGCTGAACCACCTCTTCCATCGAGACAGCCATATTATCCCGCAGATAATCAAAGCCCAGCTCGCTGTTAGTAGTATAGGTAATGTCGCAAGCGTAATTTTTTCTTCTTTCGCCAGGACTCATTCCCGACTGGATAAGACCGACGGACAAACCCAAGAAACGATGAACCTGTCCCATCCACTCCGCGTCTCGACGAGCCAGATAGTCGTTGACCGTGACGACGTGGACTCCTTTCCCTGTCAAGCCATTGAGATAGGCAGGCAAAGTACATACCAGGGTTTTTCCTTCCCCAGTTTTCATCTCGGCAATTTGTCCTTTGTGTAATACTATGCCGCCGAGCAACTGCACGTCGTAGTGACGCATGCCCAATACACGAATGGCAGCTTCTCTGACTACAGCGAAAGCCTCTGGCAAAATATCTTCCAGAATCTCTTTGATTTCATCATCACTTTTCGCCTTTGCCAACTGTTCACGAAATTCGCCTGTCTTGGCTTTCAAATCTTCGTCAGATAGATCTTTGATATCTTCTTCAATCAGATTGACCTCTGCCACCAAAGGCTGGAATTTCTTGAGTTTGCGTGCATTGGGATCGCCCAACAGTCTTTTCAGCATAGTAATTCTTTATGTATAAACCGTATTTTTATTCGCTTTGATATTTGCTTTCTAATCTCCGATCGCCTAGTTAGACCGCAATATTTAACAACTTGTAATAATTCTACCATTTGCCTCTTACCACTGACTTTAGGGATATCTACCCATTACTCAGTCAACAGCCAACAGTCAACAGCCAACAGCCAACAGTCAACAGTCAACAGTCAACAGCCAACAGTCAACAGTCAACAGTCAACAGGATTCTAACTGTATGGAGGAATATCTGTTTTCTATTGTTACCAAATTACCTGGGCGATCGCTGTAAACTAACTAGTTAATATCAGACTCATGTTAGAGATAAATACATGGATTTAGCGGCTCTAATAAGACAGAGAAAGCAGATTAGAGCGATCGGTTTTGATGATGCACCGTTTCAACGTCATCAGCAAAAGCAGGTGAACATATCAGGTATTGTCTGTACCAACACTCGTTTTGAAGGAATGGTATGGGGGGTCGTAGAGGCAGATGGTGATGACGCTACCGAGACGATTTGTCAGCTTTTAATCGGCAAAAAGTTTCTACCCCAGCTACATTTGGTTTTGCTTGACGGAATTGGCTTTGGCGGATTCAACCTAGTCGATCTGCCTCTTTTGTCTCACAGGTTAGAGCTGCCCTGCGTAGCCATGATGCGCAGACTGCCCAAACTAGAAAAAATGAAGCGAGCCATGTCTCGCTTGCCTAACTATGAACAAAGACTTGCCGTTTTGAGTCGGGCGGGCAAAATTCATATTTTTGAGCCTTTTTTCTTTCAGGTATGCGGTGAACAGCCAGAAATTGTTGCTCAAGCACTATGTCAATTAACCGACTGTGGTAAAGTTCCAGAAGCTTTAAGATTGGCTCATCTAATTGGTGCAGCGGTGATTAAAGGCGAAAGCGGCTCTCAAGCCTAGCAAAGCCGCAGAAAACTCACCATAAATAGTTACTATAAGCAATATGGCTTAGTTTTAGCCTCGATTACCATACTTTTAGCAGATTGAATGTAATCCAGCTTTGTTAGATAATTTGGCTTATCTCTGACTTTTGATCACAATAAAATAGGTAAATTGCTCCCATGAATCAGTTAGATAATAAGAATCAGGTAGTTAGATTACTTTGTCGTCCGCAGAGAGGAAAAGCTTACTTATTAAATGCCTTAAATTCAAATTCGGAACAGGTGTTTATGGAGGCGCTACACCATGTAATTGATGCGATGAACCAGGATCTCGCCTCTAATATTAGCTCTAGTCTCTCCCAGAAATTGTAGATTGCCCCCCAACTCTTCTAGACTAAAGAAATACTTATAAGTTTATATTTCTTAACATGGCTAGAGATCTACGGGGATTTATTAAAATTTTGGAGTCGAAAGGGCAGCTCAGACGCATTTCCGCCCTAGTAGATCCCGAACTAGAAATTGCCGAAATTTCCAATCGGATGTTGCAGGCAGGTGGACCAGGATTACTGTTTGAGAACGTTAAAGGTTCTCCATTCCCAGTGGCAGTAAACCTGATGGGAACGGTAGAACGTATTTGCTGGTCGATGAATATGGAAGCTCCAGAAGAGTTGGAGACTTTGGGGTCAAAGCTGGCAATGTTGCAGCAGCCTAAGCCGCCAAAAAAAATCAAGCAGGCGGTAGATTTTGGCAAGGTCTTGTTTGATGTTTTAAAAGCAAAACCAGGTAGAGATTTTTTCCCTCCCTGTCAGCAGATAGTAGTTGAAGGGGAAGACGTAGACCTCAACAAGGTGCCGATGATCCGTCCTTATGTCGGTGATGCGGGTAAGATTATCACTTTAGGTCTAGTAATTACCAAAGATGTAGAGACTGGTACGCCAAATGTGGGGGTATATCGCCTTCAGCTCCAGTCTAAGAACACGATGACCGTCCACTGGCTATCGGTGCGGGGAGGGGCAAGGCACTTACGTAAGGCAGCCGAAGCAGGCAAAAAACTAGAAATTGCGATCGCCTTAGGAGTCGATCCGATGATTATCATGGCTGCGGCAACACCAATTCCTGTGGATCTTTCAGAATGGCTATTTGCGGGTTTATATGGTGGCAGTGGGGTCAAGCTAGCTAAATGTAAAACTGTCGATTTAGAAGTACCCGCCGATTCTGAGTTTGTTTTAGAAGGGACGATTACCCCAGGAGAAATGCTGCCAGACGGACCTTTTGGCGATCATATGGGTTATTACGGTGGGGTAGAAGACTCGCCCCTAGTGCGTTTTCATTGCCTAACTCACCGCCAAGATCCGATCTACCTCACTACTTTTAGCGGTCGTCCTCCCAAAGAAGAGGCGATGATGGCGATCGCTCTTAACCGTATTTACACACCAATTTTGCGCCAGCAGGTGTCGGAAATAGTCGATTTCTTCCTGCCCATGGAAGCGTTGAGCTATAAGGCAGCAATCATTTCCATCGACAAAGCCTATCCAGGACAGGCAAGAAGAGCAGCATTAGCTTTCTGGAGCGCCCTGCCACAGTTTACCTACACTAAATTTGTGATCGTAGTGGATAAAGATATTAATATCCGCGATCCCCGCCAGGTAGTTTGGGCAATCAGCTCTAAGGTCGATCCTTCTCGTGATGTCTTTATTTTGCCCGATACTCCTTTTGATACTCTCGATTTCGCCAGTGAAAAAATTGGCTTAGGTGGAAGGATGGGAATCGATGCCACGACCAAGATTCCGCCAGAAACCGATCATGAATGGGGCGAGCCATTAGAATCCGATGATGATGTCGCCCAGATGGTCGAGCGGCGCTGGCAAGAATATGGCTTGGGGGATATCGATCTTACAGAAGTAGATGCCAATCTGTTTGGCTACGACATGAACTAACTGCTGATTGCTGGTTACTAATTATCTACCCTAAAGAATCAACTTGGCGATCGCAGAAAATCCTTGAGGACGAATTAGCGATCGCTTAAAACTATTTCTAGAGTACCTTGTTCGAGATTAGCTGAATAAGGCTAAATGCTCAATGTTCAATGTTCAATGTTCAATGAATAAAAGCTTTATCAAAAATTTATGCTTGTGACAATATATTTAGTGAAATAATCTATAGTGCATCTTTATATAGTCAAATATACTTAACTTATAAGAGTATATACATAGCTTTAATATCTCCATACTAGGTAGCATCGATGAAAAATAAGTATTTATCTCCTGTTCTGGTCAGTTGTGCGATCGCTTTATCGGCCTTCCCCCTCAAAGCTGAAGAAAAAGCAGCTTCAGCCGCTACAAGTTCGGTCTTTGTCTGCGCAACTCAAAATGAAACACCGACTCTGTATGCCTACAATCCTGGAGAGGTAAACCTAACCCCTTTAATGAGCTGGTATGGAGAATACTTAGTGCCAGGGCAAACAGGAGCAGAAGTCTGTCAGCAAACAGCCGCTACTCTACAAAACTCATACCAACAGGACGATGCTAAGTATTTAAAAGCTGGTTCAGCACAAGAACAAAGCTTGGTTTGTCTGGTCAGTCAAGAAGACCAAAACTGTTTTGATGAAGCGAGCCAAAAACTATTTAGCGTCAACTCTGATTACGATCCTAGCTGCGTTCTAGAAAATAAGTCGCCAATTGACTGTCAAGTCTATAAGGTAAGAGGGATCTATAGCTTTAATGATGAACCATATCAGCCCCTTTGGTGGCCCTGGTAAAGACTAAGGGCGATCGCTCAAATTATCGCTCAAATTGCCTATGTTCCTGAATTTGCTCGGTAAAAAGATCAAAAGAAGTTTTTAGATGAAGCTTCTATTATCTGTAGTGTTGCTGCCCGAACAAATAGTAATCTGCCATAGCCCAAATTGTTCTGCCGAGCTTTTTGATAGTTTAATCTCAAAGTCAAGCTATCTAGTGTGCTAACTATATCAATTAATTAAGTTGTCAAGCAGTTCAGCAGAACCCGTAAGTTCATAGCTATAGGAGATTTGGTAGAAACTACCTTGAAATGATAGATCACTCACGTATAGAAATATCTTAAAGCAATGTGTTTAGATGGCTCCCATTAGAAAATCTCTTGCTCTTCCTCTGAATTTTATTCTTATCAACAGCGTTTTGCTAAACATCAAAAGCATCAGTGCTGAACCCAGAAACAATGAGATAAAGTCCACTTCAGCATCTCATCTAAAACAATCGTCGAAAATTAAGCCGATTAAAACTCAGTTCCGTTTTCTTCCCCCTCAAGATTCAGAAGCAGCGAACATTGCCGCTGTTGATCCAGCAGAAAATGGTATCCCCTCATTACGCCGCCAGCCTGAAGGCGGCGAGAAATTTGAGCCACGGCGTATACCCTTGCAAGTTCCTCTCCCCAAGCGACCATACCGTAGTTCTCCCAGCATCACGATCATCAATCCATCGGGTTTTGGAGCATCATGGGGCAATGCTGGTGTTGGTTTTGGGTTGCAAGAAAGGGCAAGATTTACAGATGAATCAGACGGGGTATTCGGCTTTGGTTTTGGTTTGGGAAATCCGCGCAAAAATGTCGGCGCACAGATAGGAGTCAGTCTAGTCGATCTCAGTTCGCCATTTCAGGATGGGGCAGTCAACCTCAAGCTACACCGACGTTTACCAGAAGATTTCGCCGTCGCGGCTGGAGTTCAGGGAATTGTAACCTGGGGTAACACAGATGGAGGGTCATCAGTATATGGAGTTACTACCAAAAGGTTTAAGCTGCGTCAAGACAGAACCGAAGCTTTTAGCGAACTATACGCAACAGTAGGGGTTGGTGGTGGACAATTTCGCACCGAATCAAACATCAACAACGGCAATGAGAATGTTGGAGTCTTTGGTAGTTTAGCAGTGAAAATAATTCAACCAGTTGGTCTAGTAACGGAATGGACGGGTCAAGATCTTACTATTGGTCTCCCTATCGTCCCGTTTCGCAGGCTGCCCTTAGTTATAGTTCCTGCTGTTACCGATATTACTGGTTCTGCTGGAGACGGAGCTAGGTTTGTGTTTGGTCTTGGATACAGTTTTTCTTATTAGATAAAACAATTAATAAAACAAAAAGTGAGTCGTCAACTATGAAATTATCCCTAATACCTATCAAAATATTATTAGCCTTCTTCTGGGTTTTTCTGGCGACAGAATCAGTCCGTTCTCAAACGAGAAATATGTCTGATATTACTTTGCCGAATCCAGACTCAATGATTACAGAGCCAGATCCAACTCCAAGCGAGGATGTGGTTGGGGAAGAGACTGATACTCCTGTTGATGATGTAGTAGGAGAAGAAACCGATACGCCCACTGACGATCTTGTCGGGGAAGAAACCGATACTCCTGTTGATGATGTAGTAGGAGAAGAAACCGATGCTCCTGTTGATGATGTAGTAGGAGAAGAAACCGATGCTCCT
>JBCBWB010000017.1:0-42556 GCA_039817275.1 Cyanobacteria bacterium J06648_1
CGCTACTTTGGTGTCATGCCTCATCTTGTACCATTCTTACCTGCTACCCCCACAACTCCTAAAGATGCTCAACCCATTGGCGCTATTTCAGCAGCACCCTGGGGCAGTGCTAGCATTCTGGTTATTTCCTGGATGTATATCGCCATGATGGGAGAAGCTGGTTTAACCCATGCCACCAAAGTAGCGATTCTCAACGCCAACTATATGGCAAAGCGTCTCGAACCCTGCTATTCAGTACTGTTTAAAGGGGAATCTGGACATGTCGCTCACGAGTGCATTATCGATCTTCGTCCACTCAAAAAGATGGCTAAAATTGAAGTGAACGATGTGGCTAAAAGATTGATGGACTTTGGATTTCATGCTCCTACGGTATCCTGGCCCGTAATTGGCACGGTGATGATCGAGCCGACAGAAAGCGAATCGAAAGAACAGCTAGACCATTACTGCGACGCTATGTTAGCCATCTATCACGAGGCAGAAGCGATCGCCAATGGCGCAATCGATCCAGAAGACAACCCGCTTAAAAACGCGCCCCACACGGCAGAATCAATTATCTGTGGTGACTGGTCACACCCCTATAGCCGCGAACAGGCTGCCTATCCAGCACCCTGGACAAAAGAACATAAATTCTGGACTGCTGTAGGTCGAATCGATAATGCCTATGGCGATCGCAATTTGATTTGCTCCTGTACGGGAATGGATGCCTATAAATAAAAAGTAAGAAATAAGGAGTAATCAGTAATTCAATTTACTCCTTCACCAACTCTCCCTGTTTGACTAAAACCTGTTTAACTATCTTCGCTACCTCTTCGGGAGCTTCGACCATGCCCAAGTGACCGCAATTACTTAGGGTGAAGACATTACCGTCTCCCGAAGCAAAAAGATGGTGAAAACTTGCTAGATGGTTGACATATTTGAGATCCATCACGCGATCGCGATCGCCAGCAATAAAATAAACTGGTTGAGTTAGGCGTGCAACTAGCTGGGGCAAAGAGTGTACTTCTGCTTCAGTAGTCGATTCTAACAATGCTCCCAAAGCCGCCTTTTCATCAGCTCGAATAAAATCGAGTACTCGTTGACGACCCCATTTCATAGACAGAGGACGCGCCACCATCATGCGCGAAAAAATCAGGTCGAGAAAAGGAAGGCAGGTTAGCCAGCGGGGGCGAAACTTGACTAGCTGCTGACCCGCATTACGAAACCGTTCAAATTCTTCCTTGAGATAAATTCCGCCCCCAGCATTGAGGCAGATTACTCCTGTAACTACTTCTGGATAAAGATCTGCTGCCCAAAGAGCAACACTGCCCCCTAATGAATGTCCCACGACCCAGGCATGCTCAATTGATAAGCTAGCAAGTA
Source organism: Cyanobacteria bacterium J06648_1 (assembly GCA_039817275.1). GTDB lineage: Bacteria > Cyanobacteriota > Cyanobacteriia > Cyanobacteriales > Xenococcaceae > Waterburya. Next base: position 1,360 of record JBCBWB010000017.1, read on the forward strand.
GACAACCCAAATCTTCTGCATAAGCTCTCAAACTATAGTCAGGAATATTGAGCGTTCCATCTGACATTTCGTTTTCTGATACTGCTGAAGAGTTAGCCAAGACAGTAGCCTGAGATTCGCCAAAACCTCTGGCATCATAGATCAAGCATTGATAATCAGATTTTATTAGCTCCACCAAAGGCTGCCAATAATGACGACTGAGTAACCAACCATGAACAAACACCAGCACTGGCAGTTTGGGGTCAGCGACTGGTTCAGTTAGCTCGTAGATATGTGGTGTTTCCAGTATGTGTATGGATGGCATATTTCTATCGTATCATCACAGTCTAGAAGAATTCTAGATGTAGTCTTGTGTCCCTCTCATGACGATTAAATTCTGGCGCTAAAAACGTTCTTGACTCATCAAATAATGCAGTTTCTTGGCTCACAGACCATACTCTTTTATGACCATAAATGTTTTTGCGTCGGAAAATAGACTAATATAACAGACATATCATATTAAAAACCACAAATCATTAAAGCCGCATCGGCATGGTCTTTTGGAAAAAGCTATTTAACAATTCAGATACAGTTAACACCTCTGGAAGTACTGGATTTAATGAGGAATTGTTAAACATAGAAAACGGCGATAGTTCTCAACCTCAGATTACATTCAGCACCGAACGAGATCTGGACTTTTATGAATTAGAAGAACTTTGCGATCGCGTTGGTTGGGCGCGTCGTCCTCTGCGTAAGGTCAAAAAAGCAATCGACCATAGCTTTTTGGTTGTTTCAATGTGGGAAGTTCAAGGGAAAAAACGTCGTCTAATTGGGTTTGCTAGAGCTACTTCAGACCATGCATTTAATGCGACTATCTGGGACGTAGTAGTAGATCCTAAGTTTCAGAGCAAAGGCTTAGGTAAAGCTATGATGAAATACGCTATCTCGCAGCTACGTAGTGCAGATATTAGCAATATTACTCTCTTTGCCGACCCACAGGTGGTCAAGTTCTATCAGAGATTGGGTTTTGTTCTCGATCCAGAAGGTATAAAGGGCATGTTCTGGTATCCCGATTGAACACTTAACAGTAATCCTCCCTCGACAAAGGCTCTATGCCGCATGTACGTAGTCCGTAATTAAACAACCTGCGTTACAATCCGTAATAAAAGTATCATTTGGTTAGGATTATGACGACGGCTTTGATTACTGGGGCATCAATGGGTATTGGCGAAACATTCGCCAGAGAGTTGGCAGCAAAAAACACAGATTTAGTATTAGTGGCGCGATCGCAAGACAAGCTGCAAGATTTGGCTACAGAATTAACCAATAAATATCAGATTGAGACTACTGTAATTGCTCAAGATCTAACTGAGCCAGGAGCGATACAAAATGTATTTGATAAAGTTACCGCTCAAGGTTCAACTATCGACATGTTGATCAATAATGCGGGATTTGGTGACTATGGCGCATTCGGCGATCGCCCTTTAAGCAAGATGCTGGCAATGGTGCAGCTAAATATTAGCGCGTTAGTAGAATTAACAGGGTTGTTTTTACCCCAGATGCAGCAAAGAAAAGCAGGCTCGATTGTTAACGTAGCTTCGATCGCCGCCTTTCAGCCAATTCCCTATATGTCAGTCTATGCTGCCTCCAAAGCCTTTGTTTTGAGCTTTAGCGAGGCTCTATGGTCAGAAAACAAAGACCTGGGAGTAAAAGTTATCGCTGTCTGTCCTGGTCCAACAGAATCAAAGTTTTATGATCGTGCCGAGTTTCCTGAGTCCGCCACAGGATTAAATGGTATGACCATGGCATCATCAGAAAAAGTGGTGCAAGATAGTCTTAAAGCACTAGATAAAGGTCAGTCAAATGCCGTAGTCGGTGGTTTTGCTAATCAAATTATTGTCAATTTACCTCGACTAATGCCCAGAGATTTGTTGGTTGAGACGGTAGGAAAGCAGTTTAAGAAGATGTAGCAGAAAATTGTTGAGGGAACATTATATTTATTCCCAATCTCTTTTCATCGATTGTCAGGATGATTGATTATTCTCTAGAATTTTAGAGCAGAAGTAGTTTTTCCTGCTCATCAACTTATTACCAAGACACAAATAGGTGCATCAATGTATTTAGTTACTGGCGCAACAGGCTCGTTGGGACGTAGGATTGTTAGACAATTAAGAGAGGAACAAGAAGCAACTAGAGCTTTTGTTCGCTTATCATCCCATTTCGACGAACTATCAGATCGCGGAGCTGATGTTTTCATCGGCGATCTCAAAATAGAACGAGACATAACCAAAGCTGTTGCTGGGGTTAAATACATTATCAGTAGTCATGGTGGCGGCGATGCTCAAGCCCTAGACTATAGAGCCAATATAGACTTGATCGATCAGGCGATCACTGAAAAAGTCGAACACTTTATCTACATTTCAGTGTTGGGAGTAGACCGAGGCTACCAAGATTCCGCCACCTTTAAAGCCAAGCGAGAGGTAGAGAAGTATTTAATTAACAGTGGTTTAAACTATACAATTTTGCGTCCTTCAGGATTTGCGAATAACATAATTCCTCTAGCCGAAAGATTCCGCGATACGGGAATTTATTTTTCCCTTGGCGACCAACAAAATCGCTCTTCTATTGTTAGTACTGATGATCTCGCTAAAATTGCGATCGCCTCCACCAAAGTTGAAGCAGCTCGGAACCAGATTTTTGCGGTAGGAGGACCAGACATTCTCAAACGAGAAGATATTCCCCGTATTTTTGCCCGTTTATTTAATAAAGAGCCAATTACAATCAATCCTCCTCTCGAACTATTTGATGGCTTGAGAATGGGCATCGGTTTGATTAATCCGCAGCTAAATAAATCCCTCGGAACTTTGCGCACTTTGCTCGCTCACGAATTCTTCTGCACTAGAGATGAAATTGCCTTATTAGAATCTACCTTTGGTCTGAAAATGGAGTCTTTAGAAAGCTTTCTGCACCGCTATGTGGGACAGTAACTCAGTCAACAGTTAACAGCTAAAGATATTGAATATTTTGAGGGCGTTTGAGTTGGGAATAAAGTAAACTATGTGCTGGGTAAAAGTCATGTTTCAGATGCTTATTACTCTTCACGTCCTACTTTTTTACTCGTTTTATGGCTCAATTTAATCTCTATATTGCAATTACCAGCCATGGTTTTGGTCATGCAGTGCGAGCCGCTACGGTTGCTGAAAAATTGCGGCAGCTGCGTCCTGATGTTGCTCTTCATCTGGTGACGGTTGCCCCAGAATGGTTGCTGAAATCTTACCTCAAAGGCGATTTTATTTATCGTCAGCGAGTTTTTGATGTGGGCGTGATTCAAAGCGATAGCTTAACCATGGATCGCCAGGCTACCTTGAGCAGAATGCAGGAGATTATTAGCCAAGAAGCAGAGATAATCACCGAAGAAGCTCAATATCTTCAAAAACATGACATCGGTCTGATTCTGGCAGATATTCCTGCTTTAGCTGCGCCAATTGCCAGGGCAGCGGATATTCCCTGTTGGATGATGAGCAATTTTGGCTGGGATTTTATTTATGATGATTGGGGCGTAGAATTTCAGGAGATCGTCAGCTGGATCGAAAACTATTACGGTCAGAGCGATCGCCTGTTTCGCTTGCCTCTAGCCGAGCCGATGAGAGCCTTTCCTCACGTTACCGAAGTAGGATTGACAGGCAGTGAGCCTCGGTTCACAGATGATGAATTACGCCAGAAGTTTCAGTTGACTGCACCGTCAGAAAAAACTATTTTGTTGACTTTTGGTGGCTTGGGCTTAAGTTCAATTCCCTATCAAAATCTTGCTCGCTTTGCCGACTGGCAATTTATTACTTTTGATCGCCATGCACCCGACTTATCCAATCTGCTAAAAATTGATGATCGCACTCTACGTCCTCTAGATTTTATGCCTATCTGTGGCAGAATAGTCTCTAAACCTGGCTACAGCACCTTTTCCGAGGCTTTATGTTGCGATACTCCCATAGTCTCTCTAACCCGTGAGGGTTTCGCCGAAGCACCAGTGTTGCTCAACAGTATTCAAGACTACTCAAGACACCAAATTATTGTTACAGAGGAGTTTTTTGAGGGCAACTGGGATTTTCTGCACCAGCCTCTAACCAATCCACGCAAAACCGAACGTTTAGCTACAGACGGAGCTACTACTATCGCCCAAGAAATCTCTAATTACTTTTCCTAAAACGCTCATTTCTTAATCAGTAATTACTGTATCTCCCAAGAGTCAATTATTTTCTCTACCGTAGGATAAAACTTAGAAAACTTGGCTCTTTCCGCGGTATAAATAGCGACATAGACCTGATTATTCTTAATCGTGAAAGCCTCCATCTGTCTCAACTGCAACGATCCCTCTTGACGAGAATAAACCACTGTCCGAGCAGGGAAATTATCAATAGTGGTTTTAAAGTCTTCATATAGCTCTATACTGCCTTCCGCTTCGCGAATGCGATTCAAAACAGTCTGACTGTATTTTTCCAGGCTAGTAGGCTCGGAAGACAGATACTCAACTGCGATATGGACTTTTTCGGCATAGAGATCGGTATTGGTTTCTTGAGGAGAAGCAAAGACAACTATTTCTCCAGTGATCGGATCGTCTATTTCCCGTTTAGACCATTTTTCGGGATATTGCAGAGAGAATTGATAGTCATCGTTGACATATTCCGCAAAATCTTCCTGAGCATTTTTATTCAGACCGACGACGATAATTACGATGGCGATCGCAAACGGTATGGAAAGCAAAAACCAAATTATGCCTTGGACTAGTTTAGATGAGCTGACCGACCCTGATTTATTCTTTTTCGACCTAGTGTTCGTCTTTGATGGCTCACGGACATAACTGCTGTGGCGAAAGGGTGGAGGAAAAGTAACTACATTGGGAGAAAAATCCAGATCGCTCAGTACTTCGGTCGCAGATTGATAGCGATCGCTGGGGCTAGCGACCATTTTGTTGAGAACTCTAGCCAGCTCAGGTCTAATCTTGGCGAGGGGAGAATTGTTTAAGTTAGTCAGCTTGTCGGAGCTGATTTGCTCGACATCCGCTTGGATCGATTCAGAGAGTTTTCCCGTCAAGGCATAAATAATAGTCTTACCTAGGGCATAAATATCGGCGTCAGAATCTGGTTTTGACTGCTGAAGAGCAGGAGCAAAATCCGAGTTGAAGACCCTCGGAGATGCCTGATCAGGTGGCGAAATTGCATTTTTGACTGCCGCAAAATCGGTCAGAAACTTGCTGCTATTTTGGCCTTCAATCAAGCTAGCTGGTTGAATATTGAGATGAGTCACTCCTAGCTGATGAATATATTCGAGCACTCGCAGAATTTCTTGCAGCCAGATAACTGCTTCATCTTCGTTTAGCAAAATATCTTTGAGAGTTTCTGCTAAAGTTGTGCCGAAAATATATTCCCGAACCAGATAAAATTCGCGATCGCACTCAAAATAAGCCAATAGCTGAGGAATCTGTGGATGCCGACTCACATTCTGGAGCAGATCGCCTTGAGCCATAAATGTTTGTAAGACTTTTTGCCAAGACTGTTTGCCCAAAATTTCGTGGTCATACTGGGGCTGCAACTGCTCTATTTTACATTGCCGTTTGTTGTGGGGAACGTGATCACGGAGCAAATCTTCCGCTAGATAAATCGTACTCCAATCATTTTGACTGAGCTGCCGAACAATGCGATAGCGATCATACAGAATCTTACCAACTATTGACTTCATTCAGGCTTAACTACACTCGTAGCAACAAATAACCAAGATGGGATTCTATTGTAACCAAAAGAATTAGTTAACTAGATAGCTCTTGTGCCAATTCATCCAGACGAGCCAATACTTCCTGACTGTGAATGCTTGGTCTTACTCCTAAAAAAGTCGCTCGCAAAACGCCATCGGGGTCGATCAGATAGGTGTGTCGCAGAGACATCGCCCCGAGCCAGGAGCCATAGGCTTTACTAACTTTGCCGTTAGTATCCGCCAACAGCGGAAACTTTAATCCTTCGGAATCGCAAAACTCAGCATGAGAATCCACATCGTTGACGCTAACTCCTAAAACTTGCGCATTGCGTGCCTCATATTCTGCTAAATCTCTCTGAAAACGACGAGCTTCGATAGTACAGCCAGAGGTAAAATCTTGAGGGTAGAAATAGAGTACAACCCATTGACCCTGATAATCATCTAAAGCAACTTTACCGTTTCCCGTGTTGGTTTCGAGAACAAATTGAGGGGCAGGTTCGTTAATAGTTGGCTGCTGTCCACCCATTGCTAAAGCCTTGGGAACAAAGAGGTTTAGCAAGACAATCGCGAAGATAATACTGAGCCAGAACCGAATTGAAAACAAACGTTTCATAATTTACATAAAATGTGATTTACTTATCATAAGATTACAAGTAATGCCGAAAGCATAACAAAAAATTAATCTGCATATACTAATATGCTGTGGTTGTAACTGAGCGTATGCTCCCCATTATTTGTCAAAGCAGTTGCCCAGATAAGCATATAAATAAGAATACGAAATTATGAGTACAGATTTGATTGCACCTCACGGTGGAGAGCTAGTAAATCGTCTGGCTAGTGCATCAGAAAAAGAAGACTTTCTAGCTCAAGCTGATTCCCTGCCTAGAGTTCAGTTAGATAAGCGAGCAACCTCCGATCTGGTAATGATTGCGATCGGAGGTTTTAGTCCTATTTCTGGCTTTATGGGTCAGGATGATTATTTAGGCGTGGTTAAAAACATGCGCCTTGCTAGTGGCGCTCCCTGGTCAGTTCCCGTCACGCTTTCAGTAACGCCTGATGTAGCCGAACCGCTAGAAATTGGTAGCTTAATTCGCCTTGACGATCCCGATGGCAAATTTATTGGTGTTTTGCAGCTGGCAGAAAAGTATACCTATGATAAGCAGCTAGAAGCGGAGAACGTTTACCGTACCACTGAGGACAAACATCCTGGTGTCAAAGTGGTTTACGAGCAGGGTGACGTGAATCTGGCTGGAGCAGTGTGGCTATTAGAACGAGCAGACCATCCTAAATTCCCTAAATATCAGATCGATCCCGCTGCTTCGAGAGCTTTATTTCAAGAGAAAGGCTGGAAAACCGTAGTTGGATTTCAAACCCGTAATCCCATTCACCGCGCTCACGAATACATCATCAAATGTGCCTTAGAAATAGTTGATGGTCTATTTCTTCACCCTTTGGTAGGAGCAACTAAAAGCGATGATATTCCAGCAGATGTCAGAATGCGCTGTTATGAAATCATGATGGAGAACTACTTTCCTCAAGATCGTGTGGTGCTGGCAATTAACCCCTCTGCTATGCGTTATGCAGGACCAAGAGAAGCGATTTTCCACGCTTTGATTCGCAAAAACTATGGCTGTACTCACTTTATTGTTGGTCGCGACCATGCTGGAGTAGGAGACTACTACGGAACTTACGATGCGCAAGAAATATTCGGTGAGTTTACCGCCGAAGAGCTGGGTATCATGCCGCTAAAATTCGAACACGCTTTTTACTGTACTCGGACAGAGCAAATGGCTACAGCTAAGACTAGCCCTGCAACTAAAGATGAGCGAATTCATCTGTCAGGCACAAAAGTCAGAGCAATGCTTAGAGAGGGAAAAACTCCCCCACCACAGTTTTCTCGTCCTAAAGTTGCCGAAGAATTAGCCAAGGCAATGAAGAGTAACTAATTTTAGCTATTTATAATTGAGTTCGAGGCAATTATCAATTGTCGAAGCGAAACACTATAATTGGTTACAGGTCTACAAGATTGAATTATTATCTATTGTCTTGACCTGTAACCTTGGCTTTTTAAATAAACTTGCAATAATATTTAGCAGCTATTAATTGATCAACCGATCTCAGATTTCTCAACGCTAGTAGCTAATATGGTACTTGACCGCCGAACTTTTTTACAGCAGGCTGGACTGGCTTTTTTTTCCTTAGGCACAGCCGAAGCTGGAATTTCTTCTTTTGCCAACAACAATCGTTTGGGTGCTTCACTCAAAAACTATCAACAAACTTTAGCCCAACCAACTAATCGTAAGCTGGCTTTATTAATTGGTATCAACCGCTACCCTGGTCAAGATGATTTAGCTGGTTGCGTCATGGATGTCGAGCTACAGCGGGAACTATTGATTCATCGTTTTGGCTTCAACTCCAGCGATATTTTAACGATAAGCGATCGCCAGGCGACAAGAGAAAATATTGAAACTGCTTTTTTAGAGCATCTATCCCAACAGGCAAAACCAGACGACGTAGTCGTGTTTCACTTCAGCGGTTACGGAGGGCAGGTAAAAATGCCGCTGGCTTCTCAATTGCCCGCTACAGAACTAGGTGTCCCAGAAGTCAGCGATAGCTTTCGTCTGGCGAATAGTTTTATCCCTGTAGATGGAATATCCTCCAACAAAAAAAATATCCTCGCCAACAGTATTCTTCAGGAAACTCTCTTAGTCTTAGCTCAGACTTTATCTACTCCCAAATGTACTTTTGTACTCGATACTAGCTTTAATACCAACCCCCGCAGTCAACATGGTAGTTTTAAAGTTCGTTCCGTGGCTCAGATAGCAGATCGTCCCAGTTCTCAAGAGTTAGCATTTTTGGCCCAGCTTCGGAGTGATTTTGCCAATAAAGGATTAAAACCGAGTAAAAGATTAATTTCTTTACCTGGAGTCGTATTATCTGCTGCCAGTAAGAATCAAGTAGCAGTAGAAAGACACTGGGATGGTTTGACCACTGGTCTATTTACCCAAGCACTAACTCAACATCTGTGGCACATCACCCCCAGCAGCAAAGTTCAGGTAGCTTTAACTCGCACTGCCGAAACTGTCGAACAGGTAATGGGTAGACAGCAGCAGCCAACTCTGAGCAATCCTGATAAATCGGCTCTCGCTTATTACTTAGCCATTGGCGATGCACCTAACGCCGCTGGCATGGTCAGTCAAGTCAGCAAAAATAATCATGCTGAGATTAAATTACTAGGTCTGCCTGCCAATATTATCAACAGCTATGGTGTAAATTCCTGTTTTAATTTGGTATCTGCTCCAGAAAATGCGGCACCGCAAATACAGGTTAAATCGAAAGAAGGATTGACAACCAAAACCCAGCCAATTTCTAGTCTTGCACCCCTTAAAATGGGTCAATTGGTTCGAGAATCGATTCGCATACTGGATCACAGTTTAAGCCTAAACTTGTCGCTGGATCGAGATCTCAACCGAATTGAAAGAGTCGATGCTACTAGCGCTCTCGCTAATATTCCGACAATTAATTCCGTCATCGTTGCCAGGGAGCAAAATGCTGATTGCTTAATTGGCAAAACAGTTACTGATAATGAATCTAGCACCAGCGATTTAAACTCTGATAACCAGTCTTTTGCCTATGGTCTCTATACTGCGGGGGGAGATTTGATCGCTAAAACTATCGGTGTGCCTGAAGAAGCAGTCAAGATAGCGGTCGAGCGTCTCAGACCTCAGTTCAACAACCTATTGGCGGCAAAATGGCTAGAACTGACCAACAACGAGTTTTCCTCGCAAATCAAGGTTAGCGCCACACTACTAACCCCAGAGATTAAATCTCCCCTCTGGCAAAGATCTACCCTAGCAGCGTACAGCAGTATTTCATCTCCCAAAAAACCCCTCTTTGCGGCTAGTCCAATTCTGCCTGAAGGTAATAACAATTTACCTCGAATAGCTAGAGGCTCAGAAATTAAGCTTAATTTAGCCAATATAGATGAGCAACTGCTCTACACGATTATCCTCAGCGTTGACTCAGACGGTAGCCTTTACGCTCTATATACTCCTCAATCCTCTGCTGTAGAAGGAGATATACTTCTAGAAGAAATTGCGATCGCGCCTCAGGCAGAATTATCGATACCCTCGGTTGAAAGTTCTTGGAAATGGAAAGTTTCTGAATCTGCTGGAATCAATACTCTTTATGTTCTATCGTCGCTCAAACCATTTACAGAAACCCTAAAAGCGTTTGCTAATCAGCAAAACTTCAAGTTAGATCAGCAGCAAGTACTCAATGTCACTAACCCTAGCGCCGTTGCCAGGGCTATTATGCAGGATCTCCACAATACTAGCGCTGTTGCGGAGGAACTACTGCCAGGGGAGAATGTTTATGCTTTAAACGTTAATAGTTGGGCAACTTTGAAATTTGTCTACGAAGTAACTAACAGTCAACAGTTAACGGTCAACAGTTAAACAGAGAATAGTAAGTAATATTTAATAGCTTGATGTTTCCTTAAATCAGACATTAAAATCTTTCAGTTTGTCTTTAACCAAACTTGCCGCAGCTAAATGCAACCAACGGATATTGTCATATTGTCAAACGGTCCTGGAGAAGTAGCAACCTGGGTACGACCTGTGGTTAATGCTTTGGCAGAAATTCTCGGTGATGAACAATCAATTAGAATTTCTGTTCTTTTATCTCCCTGTCCCCACAGCACTGGTCGAGAAGCAGCGATCGCCTTTAGTTATGAAGCGGTGGATCGAGTGCTACCTGCCGGCGATTTTTTTGACTTTCTCATTTGGGGGAAGACCAAAGACAATTGGCAATGGCATCCGCATGGCATAGTCGTGTTTTTGGGCGGGGATCAGTTTTATACTGTTGCCGTTAGTAAACGTCTGGGGTATTCGAGCTTAATCTATGCCGAGTGGGATGCTCGTTGGTATCGTTTAGTTGATCGCTTTGCGGTTATGAATCAAAGAGCGATTGAGCGAGTTCCCCAGTCCTATCAACATAAGTTTTCCTTGGTGGGAGATTTGATGGCAGATGTTGCCCAAGAAGTTAAGCCGTCTCAGGCACAACCCGATACTCCTACAGTTGGCTTACTGGTGGGTTCCAAACCAGCCAAGCTCGCCCAAGGAGTTCCCTTGTGTCTGGCGATCGCTGAAAAGGTTCAGCAACAGCTACCCCAGACTAAATTTATCATTCCTGTCGCCCCAACCCTGGACTTAAGCACTTTGAGCAACTACGCCAATCCTCAGCAGAACAAGCTGATCTCAGCTTTGGGCAATGTTACGGGAAAGCTAGTTTACGCCTCCCAACAGCAGATACCCCAACTTGTGACTTCTGGAGGAGTAGAAATCGAGCTAATTACTGATTTTCCTGCTTACGATACCATCATCGATTGTCAACTGTGTCTGACTACTGTTGGTGCCAATACCGCTGAATTGACGGCTCTGCAAGTGCCGATGATTGTTCTTCTTCCCACTCAACAGCTCGATGCTATGCGTTCCTGGGATGGTTTACCAGGAATTCTAGCTAATCTGCCTGGAATTGGTACTGCATTTGCCAAATTAATCAATTGGCTAGTCTTAAAACAGGGTCGTCTATTTGCCTGGCCCAACATTTGGGCAGGAGAGGAAATAGTCCCAGAATTGGTAGGCAAACTAAAACCAGCTATGATAGCAAAACAAGTCCTGGATTATTTGGAACACCCCGAACGGCTTCAGACAATGAGAGATCGTTTACGAGCAGTTAGAGGGCAAACTGGCGCAGCACGACAAATCGCGGATATAATAAAGCGAGAAATAACGAAAACTTAACAATCTTTGAGGCTAGGCTATCAAGTAGCTGAACATGGCTATTTGACTCTAACGAGAGATAGATAACCCTTGTCAAAGACTATCCTTCAAGGTTATATTCAGGTTAATATTTGGTAGGTTAACGTCACAGCCCCTTAGCGGCTCCATGATAATCGTAGCCGAAAGAATACCAAGCCAATTAGAACTTGCTCTTGGCGATGGTTAAGCTAACTATCTCAAGCGGCAGGCACAATTAGCTCAATTCTGACCATAATATTGCAGGTATTGTAAGTAATTGTTTCTTCTGTTTCTGAGATTCCATTGTTTCATTACGCGCCAAAGCTTTATCGATAGGATCTTTCATTACATAGCTCAGGGCAGTTATGTATGCCTTACCAGAAAGCTTGACGCTCTAACTATTAAGAACTCTAGCGTCCCTAGACGCAGCCTCAAAGCGACGCTTTTTATGGTCGAGTATTAATATTTACTTAATTCAATGGACTATCTTACTCTTCAAGCAAGTTAAAGAATGTTTCAATTAACTTTTAAATCCAAAAGTTAGACCAGCAGACTTGAACTAGATTTAGAGTTGAAACTGAAGAAAAAATAGATAGTGAGGAGAGAGTCATAAACTTACAGTTATTCTTGACTCGTCAATGCAGCCTCAGGCGTGAAGCTCAACTTAACTTTATTTTAAGGTAGGTTAAGCTGAAGCAAATCTTTAAAAAAGGTGTATCGGAATATCACTAAGGTTTACTTAGAGATCAATAGACAGGTAATTCAGTAAAAATACTCAAGTCACAGATTACTCCGCGTGCGACTTTGAAAAAGCCGCCAGCCGTGCGTAGCAAAGGTCAAATACGAAAGACTTCGTGCAGATTGCCCTAGCGGGCTTTGCCTCCAAAAGAGATGTAGCATCGCGCTTTGCAAAAGACGGACACATGCGGCGGACTATGGGTCGCAGTATCCACGAAGGCTTAAGCCTTCTAGTTGTTGCTAGACGACGATGGCGACACGGGGCTAACGCGCTGTAGACTATAGGTCTTTGTGCTGTGACCGTTAGTCAGTATCTTTTATACATCTTGAGCACCATGTAGCTAGATGTGTAGAAGATACTAGTTTATTTCCAGTTCGTAAAAAGTTTTTATTTCAGGAAACGTTAAATCGATAAGGGACCATTTCTCAATCATTGGATTGTGTGGTTTTAAGACAGGCTAATTTTTAATCAGCCATCAGAATTTTTGAGGAAAATTGATGCCAAAACAAATCATTATTGCAGAACAACACCACATAGCGGCTGTTTTCTGGGAAGAACAAATTCAAGAGTTAATAGTTGCTACGGGACATCAACAGGTCAGTGATATTTATCTTGGCACGGTAGAGAATGTCATTCCTGGTATTGATGCAGCTTTTGTCAATATTGGTAATAGTGAACGCAATGGTTTTATTCACGTCACCGATTTGGGTCCTTTGCGTCTAAAAAAGAGCGCAGCCGCAATTACTGAGCTATTAGCACCGCAACAAAAAGCTTTAGTTCAGGTAATGAAAGAGCCGACGGGAAACAAAGGACCTCGACTAACGGGAAATGTTACTCTTCCAGGACGTTACTTGGTCTTAATGCCCTATGGCAAAGGGGTAAAATTATCTCGCCGTATTTCCAACGAAAACGAGCGGAGTCGTCTACGAGCCCTGGCAATTTTGATCAAGCCCCCTGGTATGGGTCTACTGATTAGAACTGAAGCTGATGGCAAAGCAGAAGAGGCGATCATGGAGGATCTAGAGTTCCTTCAGAAACAGTGGGAGACAATTCAGTATCAGGCGAATTATGCTAAACCGCCAGTATTGTTGAACCGCGATGATGATTTTATTCAACGAGTATTGAGAGATACTTATTCTGCTGAAGTAAATACTATTATGGTGGACTCCTCATCAGGAGTAAAAAGAATTAAGCAACAGTTAGCAAACTGGAGTAGCGGTCGTTCTCCTCAAGGGGTGTTTATTGATCATCATCGTGAACCCCAACCAATTTTAGATTATTATCGTGTCAGTGCTGCTATTAGAGAGGCCTTAAAACCGAGAGTAGATCTGCCATCAGGAGGCTATATTATTATTGAGCCGACAGAAGCTTTGACCGTAATTGACGTTAATTCTGGCTCATTTACCCGTTCGGCAACTGCCAGAGAAACAGTGTTGTGGACAAATACCGAAGCGGCAACAGAGATTGCACGTCAGCTACGTCTGAGAAACATTGGTGGCGTGATTGTGGTTGACTTTATTGACATGGACTCTCACCGAGACAAAATCAAGCTTTTGGAACATTTTAATAATAGTCTTAAGGGAGATAAGGCTCGTCCTCAAATTGCTCAACTATCAGAGCTGGGCTTAGTAGAGCTAACTCGTAAACGCCAAGGTAAAAATATCTATGAACTATTTGGTCAAACTTGCCATACTTGTGGTGGTTTGGGTCAAATAGCCCACCTTCCAGGGAAGCAAGAGGCGGAATCAATCGAAACAGCGCCGATTTTGACTCCTGTTGCTATTCGCGAACCAGTTAACAGCATTCGCCCCGTAATTCCTGCTCCTGTTGAAAAACCCGAAAAGCTGACTATCTCCACCAAAAACACGCCTAATCTGGTGCAGGATGAAGAAGAAACTGATTTGCTCAATCATCCTAACTATCAAGAGCAAAATACAGGCAATAATGGTCGTCGTCGCCGTCGTAGTCGTCGTAACGATCTATTGATCAAAGATGAATTGCTTGACCAAGAGGCAAGAGCGAATGATGAAAATCTTGAGCAAGCACTAGAAAGTAGTCAAGAAGAGCGTAAATCTCGATCGCAATCAAGGTCGCCTCGCCGAGACGAAGCTACTTTGGAAAAAGTCACGGTAGAAATGGACGAGCTATCCCAAGAAATCTATGCTCTGATGGGAGTTTCACCGTTGGTTTATGCTGATAAAGTCGAGACTGACCCCAAATCAGTATTGGTTTATGTCAAAAAACCAGGGGAGAAACTAGTTGAGCCAGAGGCTAAAGCTGACACTGAGCAGTCTCAAACTGATAAGAAACCCAAAACTAGAGGTAGAAAGCCCAAAGTAAAGCTGGAGTCTGAACCAGAAGTTGCGGCAGAGAAAGCTGAAGCCGCAGTACCAGAGTCGCAAGCCACACCTGAAGCAGAAGTTGCGGACAAAGTTGAGGCTGAACCCAAAAATGGTCGTCGTCGTCGTCGCCGTCGTTCTTCTGCTGCAAAAGACACCTAGATTTAGACGGCTTTGCTTTGATCTTTGGTCAAACCAACCATTGGTCAATCGACGGACTAAGGTATGTTAATCAGAGGAAAGCGATCGCTTTCCTCTTCGTCTTGGCACTCGACTAATTCAAGTGCCTTTACCAGTTACTCTGACTCAATGAAATTTCAGTTTGATGATTCTCTGCTGGCGGAATTTACTAATCCAGATACTCTAGTTGCTGGAGTAGATGAAGTTGGTCGGGGCGCTCTGTTTGGCTCGGTTGTTGCCGCAGCAATAGTTTTGCCTCTTTCTGCTATTCCTGAATTGCTGGCATTAGGAGTCAAAGACAGTAAGAAGCTATCACCCCAAAAAAGAACAGAACTGATTCTACCGATCAAAAATACTGTTGCCGCATGGCAGATTGCCTCTGCTACCGTGGCAGAAATAGATGAGCTAAACATCTTGCAGGCTTCCCTCTTGGCGATGAAAAGATGCGTCTTGGGTTTGTCAACTGTCCCCAATCTTTGTCTAGTAGACGGTAATGTGACTATTCCTCAACTAGGTTTAAAACAGAAAACCGTAATTAAAGGAGATTTGAGATCGCCAATTATTGCCGCAGCCAGCATCTTAGCTAAGGTTTGGCGTGACGAAGCGATTGTTAAATTGGCAGAACATTACCCTGAATATGATTTGGCTCAAAACAAAGGCTATCCGACTGCAAAACACCGTATGGCGATCGCCAAATATGGCATTACTCCCGAACACCGTCGTTCCTTTAAATCTTGTCGGTCAGCTATCGATAGCAGCTATTTTCAGGACGAAAATGACTTAAAATCCTAAATCTGGAGTCAAATTATTCACAGATTTGGTTTCTGGTTCTGTTTGAGACGCCCATCCTAGATAATCATCTACTAATTGAGTCATTAGTTTTTGCTTGATTCTGCCCAATACGCTTTTCAACAGCTTATTGCCTGTCCTTTCCAAAAACGGTTTGGGCGTAAACATTAATGCCGCAGGTAGTTCTACCTTTACCTCCAAATCTGCCTGTCCTTCTAAAACAGTACGACCATCTACTTGGCGGGGGTACAAAACTCCTTTTAGCTTGAGGGCAAAGCGATCATTAATATAGTCGTTCCCCTTAATCTGACAATCTTCTGACTGCAAATAAACACTATTCCCAGAACCAGACCATACCTTTAACTGTACAATTGGCTGAAAATGGTACATTTCCATAAAGTTGATCGGTCGCATCTTGAGTTCGTAAAGATCGGTTGATATCTGTCTGACCAACTTAGGATCGGCGATCGCTCTCACCAACCTCTTTGGTTGACGCAGATAGTGTTGAATTGGGGTAGTCTTATTCTCGACTGATATCTGGACAGACTCTGAGGCGTGGAAATCTACGTACATTGCGTAAAGCTACTTAAGTATGGTCTATAAGTTAATTTTAAGTTACATTTCGTGACTATATTGTTTATAAGTAAACAAATAATACTTTAGTTGTATTTTTGTATCGCCAAATCTGAGGTTGTATGAACTTATCCCTGGCTTATCTTGGTCCGACAGGAACAAATTCCGAAACAGCAGCTCTAGCTTATGCGGATTGGCTAGCTCGCGAGCAGCGATTTAATGCCACACTCCAGCCCTATCCTAGTATTGCTGTCGCTATGCAGTCAGTGGTTGAAGGTAAAGTTGACCGAGCCGTAGTTCCAGTCGAAAATTCGCTCGAAGGTAGCGTTACAGTGGTTCTCGATGCTCTATGGCAGACAAATAATCTTCATGTTCACCAGGAATTGACCATTCCCATTGCTCATGGGCTGCTGTCCTATGCTCAATCTTTAGAAGAGATTGAGACAGTATATTCTCATCCCCAAGGCATAGCTCAATGTCAAAAGTGGCTGGCAAATAATCTACCGCAGGCACAACTTGTGAGCACTAAGTCAACTACGGAGGGAATCAAATATCTTCAGAACGAGCCAACCTCTGCCGCTGTCTCTGCGCCTAGAGCCGCCCAGCTATATCAAGTGCCCTTGTTGAGATCTGACATTAAAGACCGTCCCGATAACTGCACCCGTTTTTGGATTGTCAGCCAACAAGTCAGTGATTTTGGCACTCGCCTTTCTTTAGCATTTAGTCTACCTCGTAATGTCCCAGGAGCTTTAGTCAACGCTCTGGCAATTTTTGCCAGTCGTAATATCAACCTGAGCAAAATTGAATCTCGCCCCACCAAGCGCTCTTTAGGAGAGTATATTTTCTTTATTGATTTAGCAGGAAACTCCCATGATGCAGAGATTAGGGATGCTTTAAACGATCTGACAAACTGTACTGAAGTGCTAAAGGTTTTCGGTAACTACGAGCTTCTGCCGATCTCAGCTCAGCAAATCGGCAGCTAGTTATTTTCAGTTCTCGAAAATAGATTAGGATTTATCTATAGATATTTAGATACATTGCATAACAAGCTTTTTCTAATCGTCCAAAGCGTCTTTTAAAGCTGTTCTTGCAGCCAAATGGCTACGGGTAGAGCTGAGAATCTCTTGCTCTCTCTGTAAGCGTTCTAGAGTGTCCTGCATCTCTAATAGTGCCTGCTGTTCTGATGCTACTCCATAGAGATTACTGGCGACCCAA
Source organism: Cyanobacteria bacterium J06648_1 (assembly GCA_039817275.1). Classification (GTDB taxonomy): domain Bacteria; phylum Cyanobacteriota; class Cyanobacteriia; order Cyanobacteriales; family Xenococcaceae; genus Waterburya. Next base: position 18,720 of record JBCBWB010000017.1, read on the forward strand.
TAAGACAATTCGGTGGGAGAATCGGGTAAATCGTCGGGCAGCTCGATTTTCTGGCTGGTAAGCTTGGCAGAGAGATGTACCACGTCTCTTAATAAAGCTTCTACTTCTGTTGCCATTGGACTCAAATCAGTCGCTGGGGGTTTATCTTCTACCCACTCAACTAAACCAACACGATAGGGTTTTTCGCGCACATATTCTAAAACACGAAACCTTTGCTGCCCAAAACTAAGCATCTTCATGCGGTCGTCAGGCAGTCTTTGAAAATGCAATATTTCGGCACAGCAGCCATATTCAGCAATTTTGCCTGTAGCAGGATCGATCGACAGCACCCCGAAACGGCGATCATGTTCAAGGATCGTGTTCATCATGATCCGATAGCGATATTCAAAAATATGCAGGGGTAAAGGACGACTGGGAAATAAAACTACTTCTGGAAGGGGAAATAAAGGTAATTCTCTAACTGCGATTGATGAAGATGCCATCTAAAGTTTACTTACTATAACTTTGTCTGATTACTTATTCTTTACTTTAACGGATTTTAGATCGAGACGTATATTTTGTAACCCGAAAGCAGACAAATTTTCTTGGTTTATCCTCATTTTTAATTAAATAGCCAATATCTTGGAATCAAGAACTTTTCTCAAACAATAAACACTCGTTTGTAAAGGCATTTGCATCTTTGCCAATAAGCGATCGCCGAACCACTTTAAAACCCAGTTGCTCTTAAAATTTGAGGTTTTTTCCTTCTGTGTTCGGCTGACCTATACTTATCTAACTAGTAGTTTGTTTTTAGGTATAAGCTTGCTGCTAAAAATACCCTCTAGAAACTAATCTAAAGGGTTGTAAGGGAGTTAACAATTAATTATCTAAAAACTTTGTCCTTACAGCTTGACTTCAATATCAACACCAGCAGGCAAATCTAACTTCATCAAAGCATCAATAGTCTTAGAAGAAGGCTTATAAATATCAATAATGCGGCGGTGAGTGCGAGTTTCAAAATGTTCGCGGGAGTCTTTGTCTACGTGAGGCGATCGCAGTACACAGTAAATTTTTCTTTTGGTCGGGAGGGGAATTGGTCCAACTGCGGAGGCGTTGGTGCGGTTTGCCGTATCAACTATCTTCTCACAGGATGTATCTAAGAGGCGTTGGTCAAAAGCTTTGAGGCGAATGCGTATTTTTTGTTGCTGGATCGTTGCCATGTTAATTGTCTAGGTACAGGTAGGAAATAAAATTTTAGCCGCAGGGCTGGGCAGAGGTTTGCGATCTGCTCAAGCACCATTGTCTCACAAAAACTAGGGAGAAGACGATGCTAGATTGATTAACTAACAAAGTCTGCTCCCCTAACAGTTAGGTTTTTCGTTCTATGTAGGTTGTTCTCAGGACTACTTAATAATCTTAGAGACGACACCAGCACCAATAGTACGACCACCTTCACGAATCGCAAAGCGCATTCCTTGCTCGATCGCAATGGGGTTAATTAGCTCTACGTTCATTTTGATGCGATCGCCAGGCATAACCATTTCTACAGCGCTGCCATCATCGGCAGTGTAGTCAGTGATTGTACCAGTTACGTCAGTAGTACGAACGTAGAATTGAGGACGGTAGTTTTTGAAGAAAGGAGTATGACGACCACCCTCTTCTTTGGTTAGAACATAAACTTCGCCTTCAAACTCAGTGTGAGGAGTAATCGAACCTGGTTTAGCAAGCACCATGCCGCGCTCGATATCTTCTTTTTGGACACCACGAAGAAGTACACCAACGTTGTCTCCCGCCATGCCTTCATCAAGAGTCTTTTGGAACATCTCAACACCAGTTACGGTAGTGCTGCGAGTATCGCGGATACCGACGATTTCGATAGTTTCGCCAACTTTAACGACACCACGCTCGATTCGACCAGTAGCAACAGTACCACGACCAGTAATGGAGAACACATCTTCCACCGCCATCAAGAAAGGCTTGTCAATTTCACGTTCTGGAGTAGGAATGTAGGTATCAACCTGTTCCATCAAATTGTGAATTTTGTCTACCCAAGGATCGTCACCTTTTTGAGTATCTGGCTTGGATGCCAAGGCTTCTACCGCTTTGAGAGCAGAACCCGAAACGATGGGAATATCATCACCAGGAAAATCATATTCGCTCAAAAGCTCACGAATTTCTAATTCGACCAATTCTAGTAGTTCTTCGTCATCTACCTGATCTTCTTTGTTCATGAAGACAACCAGACTAGGAACACCAACCTGTTTTGCCAAGAGAATGTGTTCGCGAGTTTGAGGCATCGGACCATCAGCCGCCGATACGACCAAGATACCGCCGTCCATTTGTGCCGCACCAGTGATCATGTTTTTAACATAATCGGCGTGTCCTGGACAATCTACGTGTGCGTAGTGACGATTATCAGTTTCATACTCAACGTGAGCGGTGTTAATTGTGATACCACGCGCTTTTTCTTCGGGAGCAGCGTCAATATCTTCGTAGTTTCTAGCTTTTGCTCCACCTTGAGCCGCCAATGCGAGAGTAATTGCTGCGGTCAGGGTAGTTTTGCCGTGATCTACGTGACCCACTGTCCCAATGTTGGCGTGGTCTTTATTACGTTCAAATTTTGCGCGTGCCATTAATTTATTTTTTCCTTATTTAAACAAAAGTTGTTCCCTTATTTCTGGCAATAATTGCCTCAGCTTCATTGCGAGGAACATCGCTATATTCGCTGAACTCCATCGAGAAGATGCCTCGTCCCTGAGTTTTAGAACGGATATCTGTAGCATAGCCAAACATCTTGGCTAAAGGAACTTGAGCGTCAACCTTCGCTATGCCAGTGTCAGAATTCATGCCTTCAATATTGCCTCGACGAGAGTTTAGGTCGCCAATTACGTCTCCCAAATATTCTTCAGGAACTTCAACCTCAACCTTCATCATCGGCTCTAGCACTACAGGAGCAGCCTGATTTACTGCATCTCGCACCGCCATCGAACCAGCTACTTTGAAAGCCATCTCGTTAGAGTCTACATCGTGGTACGAACCATCGACCAAAGTGACCTTGATATCAATCAAAGGATATCCTGACAAGATACCAGATTCGCAGGTTTGTTTCACCCCCTGTTCGATAGGTGGGATAAATTCTTTGGGAATTGTACCGCCAACAATCTTGGAAACAAATTCAAACCCAGAGCCTGGTTCAGCAGGTTCTACCTCTAAGACTGCATGACCATACTGACCCTTGCCACCACTCTGCTTGATATATTTACCAACGCCTTTTCCTGGCTGTCGGATGGTCTCACGATACGCAACCTGGGGTTGACCTACCGTTGCCTCAACACTAAATTCCCTCAGCATACGATCAACTAAGATCTCTAGATGAAGTTCACCCATTCCAGCAATCACAGTCTGATTAGTTTCAGGATTGGTACTTACCTTGAATGTTGGATCTTCATCCGATAGCGCCTGCAAAGCCTTAGACAACTTTTCTACATCGCTCTTAGTTTGAGGTTCAACTGCCACAGAAATCACTGGTTCGGGAACATACAGAGATTCTAAAATAATTGGATTTTTATCATCGCACAAAGTGTCCCCCGTAGCTGCCAGTTTAAGACCAACAATTGCTCCTAAATCTCCTGCTCGTAGCTCTTCTACTTCGATTCTCTCGTTTGATTTCAACACCACCAGGCGGGAAATTCGCTCTTTTTTCTGCTTGGTAGAATTATAAACATAAGTTCCTTTTGCCAGAACTCCTGAATAAACTCGAATAAAAGTTAGGCGACCAAACTTGTCGCTGGCGATTTTAAATGCCAGGGCAGCAAAAGGTTCATCATCGCTAGAAGGACGAACTGCTTCTTCTCCGTTAGGCAGTTCTCCCTTAATCGCTGGTACTTCTGGAGGTGCGGGAAGGTAATCTACCACTGCATCCAGCAGATCTTGTACCCCCTTATTTTTGAACGCCGAGCCACAGAGCATGGGCATAATCGAGCCATCAATCGTAGCCTGCCGAACTGCTGTTTTGATTTCTGCTTCACTAAATTCCTCTTCCATCAGGAACTTCTCTAGAAGCGCCTCATCGGTTTCAGCAATGGCTTCAATTAACTTTCCTCTGTACTCCTGAGCTTGAGCCATAAGCTCATCAGGGATATCTGTCTCCTTGATCTCCCTACCTAAATCGTCTTCGTAGACGATTGCTTTCATCCTGACAAGATCGACAATTCCTGAAAACTCAGCTTCATTACCAATCGGGATTTGGATCGGCACAGCATTTGCTTGAAGGCGTTCTCGAATCTGTTCGTGAACCCTAAAAAAGTTCGCCCCAGTGCGATCCATTTTGTTCACAAAGGCAATTCTCGGTACGTTATAACGATTTGCCTGCCGCCAGACAGTTTCTGATTGAGGTTGAACACCACCAACTGAGCAAAAAACAGCAATCACTCCATCAAGCACTCGCATGGAACGCTCCACCTCAATGGTGAAATCTACGTGTCCAGGAGTATCAATAATGTTGATCTTGTGGTCTTGCCAACTAGTAGTAATAGCTGCCGCAGTTATGGTTATCCCTCTTTCTTGCTCCTGCTGCATCCAGTCCATTGTGGCAGCACCATCGTGAACCTCGCCCATCTTGTAGGCGATGCCAGTATAAAAAAGAATTCTTTCTGTTGTTGTTGTTTTGCCTGCGTCTATATGAGCTGCAATACCTATATTTCGTACTCGATCCAAGGGAATATTACGTCCCACAAATACCTCCTTGCATCTTGCAGGATGAAACCGCTAAATATTTTATGTTTATTTAGCACCGTTTATAATTCTATACTTTTATCAAATAATTGAGTTAATAGTCCTTAAATATTGTTTTTTACCAATAATGTCTGACTGAGGTTAACGATCGCTTTGCAGTCAAAAATGTTAGCCGCCAAACGGAATCGACAGAATCAATTATTAGTTGCTAAACAAGTTTTCTACCTGATTTATCTTAGATTGTGCTGCTGATGCCCAGTATTTCTTACTGACTGAGCAACTAAACATCAACAGCGCCAGCAGAGGGATTTAGACTAGATCTCTTTTAGTAGCGATAGTGAGCAAACGCTTTGTTTGCTTCTGCCATACGGTGAGTCTCATCTCTTTTCTTCATCGCTCCCCCTGTCTCATTTGCTGCATCCATAATTTCGCTAGCAAGTTTAGTAGACATAGTACGTCCACCACGAGAGCGAGAAAACTGAATTAGCCAGCGCAAGGCCAAAGTTGTACCTCTTCCCTGTCTTACCTCCATTGGTACCTGATAGGTGGCTCCACCAACTCGACGTGCTTTGACTTCCACCAAAGGAGTGAGATTTTTTATGGCTTGTTCAAATACTTCAATGGGAGGATTTCCTGTTCTTTCGCCGATGATATCCATCGCATCATAGATGATCCGAGCAGCCAGTGAATGCTTACCGCTACGCATAATTCTTCTAATAGTCATGCTCAGTAAGCGACTATTGTAGACAGGATCGGGAGGAACAATACGTTTTTTGTTGCTAGAACGACGAGACATGTGATTATTACTTTAAGTTAGAGAATATATAAGTTGGAATTGATCGCTGCTTGAAATTAGCAGACCTGTACCTTTACCTTTCGGCAACTAGCTATGCTGCTCGACTTTGCCTCTCAGAGCTATTCACGCAACCCAGCATCTGTAGTGTGGGCTCGATACGACTACTAAAATTCAACTGACGCAAGCATTACCTACTGTCTGAAGTTTCTCATCATCGGCTTGCTATCTAAAACACCATATTTTTAAACTGCAACTCTAAAATATGGACGTACATTCTAGCGATCTAACTTCAGCAGCTTAAGGCTCAGCTTAAACTATGACTTTGGCTTTTTAGTACCATATTTAGAACGGCTTTGAGCTCGATCTTTAACCCCAGTCGTATCCAAAGTACCTCGGACAATATGATACCTTACTCCAGGCAAATCCTTAACCCGACCACCGCGAATTAAAACTACTGAATGTTCCTGTAGATTATGACCAATCCCAGGGATGTAAGCCGTAACTTCAAATCCTGAAGTCAGACGCACCCGCGCTACTTTCCTTAAGGCAGAATTAGGTTTTTTGGGAGTTGTTGTGTAAACTCTAGTACAAACTCCTCGGCGTTGAGGGCATTCCTTCAAGGCGGGAGACTTTGTTTTTTTCTGAGATTTTGATCTTTCGCTACGAATGAGCTGCTGGATAGTGGGCATGAGTTACTGATTTATGTGATTTTAAGTCCCCTTAATTGCTTAATGTCAAAAAGATAAAGCACAGTAGCAGACAAATTCTGATTATAGATTAATTTGGTTAGATGCGTCAATTTTGTCATTGTTAGTGATCGCTAGAGTAAAGTTTTGTTCTTCTAGCCGGTGCTTTCGACTTTAAATGAAATACCGCAGCCACAGGTATGTTGATGCTGAGAATTGTGAAAGCGGAATCCGCCTCCCATTAAATCTTCAGCATAGTCAAGTTTTAGTGATTCTACATACTGCCAAGACTGGGAGTCGATCGCGAGATTGATACCATCGACCTCAATTAGGCGATCGCCTGATTCTGGTGAAGTATGAGTCTGTTTGGAGCCCACCTCAATTTTTAAGTCATAAAAAAAATCTAGACATCCGCCGGATTTGACCATAAGTCGGAGGTAAAGATCTTTAACCTGTCTACTAAGTTTGATGCGCTCTATTTCTGCTATTGCTGCCGAACTAATCTGAACCATAAAATAAGCCTGTCTTACTAACTCGATCCTCAACCATGCTATAGCAAAATCTTTTAGGTGGGATCTCGCAGAGCTGATAGGATAAACAGCAATTCAGGCTTTTAATCTGAGCAAACTAATTATTCTGTGCCGCCAATGAACCTAAGACAATCTACTGACGTGCATAGTCATCACTAAAGCGAATTATGTCGTCTTCTCCCAAATATTGACCATTTTGAACCTCGATCAGCACGAGATTAATCACCCCAGGATTTTCTAACCGATGAGTTGTGCATTGGGGAACATAAGTAGATTGGTTACTACCAAGAATCATTTCCTCTTCGCCACAGGTAACTTTGGCTGTACCCGAAACAACAATCCAGTGCTCGCTACGATGATGATGCATTTGCAGGCTGAGACGATGTCCTGGATTGACTTCAATCCGCTTGATTTTGTAGCCTGTACCTTCTTCGAGAGTCGTAAATGAACCCCAGGGGCGAATCTCTGTAGCCGCGACTCCTGATGACACGACAGGGGCAAACGTTCCTTCTGTTTGGCTCGAACTTGATTTAGTTTTTGTAGATTGAGACATAGTTGCTTGACTAGGTAATGACAAATATTATGTGGACTTAATTTAATTCATAATTGTAGTTTTCTCTTCCTGAATGGTCGAGGAAAAAACTTATCCAAAAGATAACAAATAAATGTATAAAAACTGAATACAAAGTACTCTAAACTTACAGATCCATATCTAATCTTTATACAGAGGGATTACAAAATGCCCCTGAGCACTAGTAATTTAAAGTCTGGATAAAGCTTTGCTCCAATTCTGTTTACAATATTTAGGTATATATATGGAGAACAGTAGAACTCTGGCGATCGCTGTCTTTAGCCTAAGCAAACTGTAGCAGATTGGCTTTTTATTAGATGTTAGTTCCGCTACAATAGTATGCTATGCAATTAAGGCGCACAGCTCTCAGCATTTTCACCAAGCTTAGAGATTGAATCTGCATCGTCACCAGTCAATCAAATAAGTCGATTTTGGATGGTATTAAAATCCAGATACCAAATATATCTAACGCTAAATTAGCTAAATTAAAGATAGAACCTGCTTTTGTTTCGACTCCAATTGGATACTGCCAAATAATAATAATGATTGGCTCTCGGATAATAATTTCTGAAGAGCTTCCCGCTGCTGTATCTCTCCAGTAGTCATAATATTCTAGATTAGTTATTATCCGCCTTTTTGATTGAGATGTTCTATAGTTTTTTTTACTACATCCGCCAACAGTAAATTGTATAGATAACGAATGTATATCTGTATACCGAAATTTTGCTATCTTCATCAATAGTCTAGAAACCAGACTTCAAAGTAATCCCTCGGAAATTTCTGGTTAGCTGAAACTAATTTTAAAACACCCGTCTTCGCCAAATCTGCCTCTAAAAAATTTATTACATCTTTATGAGTGAGCAAGAAATGAAACCCTTAAATACGAATATGAATACATCTCAACCGAACTTGTTGAGGAAGCCTTATAAGGGGCAGCGATGGCTGGTAGAAGAAAGAGACGCTTGTGGAGTCGGGTTTATCGCCTACCAAGATAGCCGTCAGAGCAATAAAATTATCAGGGAGGCGCTTAAAGCCCTGGGATGTATGGAGCATCGAGGCGGCTGTAGTGCTGATCGCGATTCTGGAGATGGGGCAGGGATCATGACTGCCCTGCCTAAAAAAATATTTGCTGCTTGGTCTGCGGAGCATCAAATCGAGCTACCAGCGGCGGAAGCTTGGGGAGTCGGGATGGTGTTTCTACCCCAGGATGCTAATCGGATCGCTGAGTCGAAGCAATATATAGAAACAGTTGTCGTTGCTGAAGGTTTAGAAGTAATAGGCTGGCGAGAAGTACCAGTTAAGCCTGAAGTGCTGGGTTCACAGGCTAGAGATTATCAACCTCACATTGAGCAAATCGTCGTGGCTTCAGCGGCAGGTTTAGCAGGGGATGATTTAGAAAGAAAGCTCTACATTGCTAGATCTCGCGTTGGGAAAAAGCTATCGGACGATTTTTATATCTGTTCTTTTTCCTGTCGTACCATAGTCTATAAAGGCATGGTGCGTTCGGTAATTTTGGGAGAATTTTACCAGGATCTGGCTAACCCCGATTATGAAAGCACTTTTGCGGTATATCATCGTCGCTTTAGTACCAATACAATGCCTAAGTGGCCTTTTGCTCAACCGATGCGGATCTTGGGTCACAACGGCGAAATTAATACGTTGCTCGGCAATATTAACTGGATGACCAACCGCGAGAAAGAATTGGTCGCCGATACTGGAGCAACTTTACCTGGCTGGACTCAGGAAGAGATTAAAGGACTTACACCAATTGTCAATAACGATAATAGTGATTCCTACAATTTGGATAGCGCCATGGAGCTATTAGTGCGGACTGGTCGCAGCATTACTGAAGCGGCGATGATCCTCGTGCCTGAAGCCTACCAAAACCAGCCTTCTCTTCAAGAATATCCCGAAATTGTCGATTTCTATGAGTATCACAGCGGTCAGCAAGAGCCTTGGGACGGACCAGCACTATTGGTATTCAGCGATGGCAAAACAGTAGGTGCAGCCCTAGATCGTAATGGTCTACGCCCTGCCCGCTACACCATCACCAAAGATGGCTACGTAGTAGTAGGTTCGGAAACAGGAGTTGTCAACATTCCTGCTGAAGATGTGGTGGAGAAAGGTCGCTTAGGTCCTGGTCAAACTATCGTTGTCGATCTGCAAACTAAAGAAGTATTACGCAACTGGAAAGTCAAGCAAAGGGTTGCTCAGGCTAATCCCTATGGGGACTGGATTAAACAGCATCGCCAAACGGTCAAACCCCAGAAGTTCGGTACAGAAAATCTCTTGAGTGCTGAACAGTTGTTGAGTAGCCAGACTGCTTTTGGCTTCACTGCTGAGGATGTTGAGCTAATCATTCAGTCCATGGCAATTAACGGTAAAGAGCCGACTTTTTGCATGGGAGACGACATCCCTCTAGCAGTACTTTCCGACAATCCCAGACTACTATATGACTACTTCAAACAGAGATTTGCTCAGGTAACAAATCCTGCGATTGATCCCCTAAGAGAAAGCTTAGTGATGTCGTTGTCAATGCAGCTTGGGGCAAAGGGCAATATTCTCAACCTCAAGGCAGAAGACGCTAAGTTACTCAAGCTAGAATCTCCTGTGCTGAATGATGAAGAGTTAGCAGGAATTGAATCTTCAAACTTCAAAACTCAGTCTCTGTCAACTTTATACCAAATTGCCACAGGTCCTGATGGCTTAAAAGATGCAGTGCAAGAACTGTGTGCCGCCGCAACGGCTGCGGTCAAAGAGGGTGTGGAGATTCTGATTTTAAGCGATCGCGGAGCTAGCCGCAGGCATCGCTCTGGAGCGCACAAGATTGGCACTGAATATAGCTATATTCCGCCTCTATTAGCAGTGGGAGCAGTTCATCACCATTTAATTCGCCAGGGATTGCGGCTGCGTACTTCGCTAGTGGTAGATACTGCTCAGTGCTGGAGTACCCATCATTTTGCCTGTCTGATTGGTTACGGTGCATCAGCAGTCTGTCCCTATTTGACCTTAGAGAGTGTCCGCCAGTGGTGGAATAATCCTAAGACTCAAAAGTTGATGGCAAATGAACGAATCGAGTCTATATCTTTGGCAAAGGCGCAGCAAAACTACCGCAAGTCAATTGAAGCTGGTTTACTCAAGATTCTCTCCAAAATGGGAATTTCCTTATTATCTTCCTATCATGGCGCTCAAATCTTTGAGGCTCTAGGTTTGGGTGTCGATTTGGTCGATCTAGCCTTTGCTGGTACCACATCTCGCTTGGGTGGCTTGACCGTTGCTGAACTAGCCCAAGAAGTAATTGCCTTCCATCAAAAAGCTTTTCCTGAACTTCAGGGCAAGAAATTAGAAAACTACGGCTTCGTCAAGTACAAAAAAGGCGGTGAGTATCACATGAACTCCCCCGAAATGTCAAAGGCACTGCACAAGGCGGTAGAAAGCAAGCAATATGACCACTACGAACTATACAAACAGCATCTCCAGGGTAGACCAGCCACGGCGCTAAGAGATTTATTAGACTTCCAGAGCGATCGCCAACCGATTTCAATTGACGAGGTAGAATCGGTCGAAAGCATCTTTACTCGCTTCTGCACTGGCGGCATGTCCTTGGGGTCTTTATCCCGCGAGGCGCATGAGACTTTAGCCGTAGCGATGAATCGAATTGGCGGTAAGTCTAATTCGGGAGAGGGAGGAGAGGACACAATCCGTTTTAAAGTCTTGGATGACGTAGCAGAAGACGGTAAGTCACCTACATTACCTCATCTCAACGGCTTGAGAGATGGCGATACAGCTAATTCAGCGATTAAGCAGGTTGCATCAGGACGCTTTGGAGTAACGCCTGAATATTTAATGAGCGCCAAGCAGATTGAAATCAAGCTGGCTCAAGGGGCAAAACCAGGGGAAGGAGGACAGCTACCAGGTAAAAAAGTTAGCTCCTATATCGCCTCCCTGCGACGCTCTAAACCAGGAGTTACCTTGATTTCTCCCCCACCCCACCACGATATTTACTCCATTGAAGACTTAGCTCAGTTAATCTTCGATCTACACCAGATTAATCCCACCGCCAAAGTGTCTGTCAAGCTGGTAGCTGAAATCGGCATTGGCACAATTGCCGCGGGGGTAGCCAAAGCCAACGCCGACGTGATTCAAATTTCGGGTCATGATGGTGGTACGGGGGCATCACCCTTGAGTTCGATCAAACATGCTGGTGTATCTTGGGAACTAGGACTGACAGAGGTACACCGAGTCCTATTGCAAAATCAACTGCGCGATCGCGTTTTACTCCGAGCCGATGGTGGTTTGAAAACTGGCTGGGACGTGATTATGGCGGCTTTGATGGGAGCGGAAGAATACGGCTTTGGTTCGATCGCCATGATTGCCGAAGGCTGTATTATGGCTCGCGTCTGCCACATGAATACCTGTCCTGTTGGGGTGGCGACCCAGCAGCAGCACTTAAGGGATCGCTTTAAAGGAATACCCGAAAATGTCGTCAACTTCTTTTTCTTCGTTGCCGAGGAAGTGCGCTCTCTCTTGGCGAAACTGGGCTACCGCAGTCTCAATGAAATTATTGGACGGGCGGATCTATTGAGACAAAGTACCGATGTCAACATTGCCAAGACTAACAGCTTAGATCTCAACTGCCTGATTGACTTGCCCAACGTTAAAGATGATCGCAGCTGGTTAAACCATGGCGGTGTCCACACCAATGACCATGTCTTAGATGACGAAATCCTGGCGGATGATGCAGTTCAAAGTGCGATCGCCAACCAGGGTAGTGTCGCTAAAGACTGGAAAATAGTCAATACTGACCGCAGTGTCGGTGGTCGAATTGCGGGGGCGATCGCTTCTAACTATGGCAACAGCGGTTTTGCAGGAGAGCTTACTTTGATCTTCAGTGGTTCTGCGGGTCAAAGTTTTGGCGCTTTCAACCTGCCTGGAATGAAAATGATTATTTCTGGCGAAGCCAATGATTATGTCGGCAAAGGCATGCATGGGGGAGAAATTATTATTGCTCCTAGCAGCAAGTCCAACTACGATGCAGGAAGCAACGTCATCATTGGCAATACCTGTCTCTATGGCGCAACTGGTGGCGTTCTTTATGCCAATGGTCGAGCGGGGGAAAGATTTGCCGTGCGTAACTCCCTCGGTAAAGCCGTAATTGAAGGTGCTGGGGATCACTGTTGTGAATACATGACAGGCGGTTTAATTATTGTTTTGGGTGAAGTTGGTCGCAACGTCGGTGCTGGGATGACAGGCGGTTTGGGCTACTTCCTCGATGAAAACAATACCTTCCCCGAGAAAGTCAATCCTGAAATCGTCAAGATTCAGCGTGTCGAGTCGGACGCAGGAGCGAAACAGCTACAGGAGATGATCCAGCAGCATGTGGCTAGAACTGGTAGCGCCAAGGGTAAAGCGATTCTGCAAGATTGGGACAATTATCTAGGTCAGTTCTGGCAGGTAGTACCCCCTTCAGAAGCAGATAGTCCTGAGGCCGGGGCAACAGAATCCAAAACCCTAACTTCTGTTTAATTCATAGTTTATTTTCTTTTAAGCGATCGCTTTCCTTCTGGGAGAGGCGATCGCTTTTTCGTTCAATGAATTAAATAATTTCCACGCGATTTCCCAAAATATACAAAAAAAAGCTGTTGAGTAACAGCAAAAAGGCAGAGCTTTAGATAGCTCTGTTTAAATAGCGATCGCCTCCGACATTTTGGTTTGGGCGATCGCTAGATTAATTATCAAACCAACTTCTATTTTGTTCCCGAAGGGACAAGGCGCTTCTCCAGAGAATTGACCCGCTGATTGGCAGTTTTATTTTCTGGATCGTATTTTAAGGCTTCTTTATAAGTTTCTACTGCTTTGACAATCATCTGTTTTTTCTCATAAACATTGCCGAGATTATTATAAGCAGTTACATATTCGGGATAGAGCTTTAATGCCTGTTTATATTGGCGAATGGCAATATCGTATTGCTCCTGAGCAAAGTAAGCATAACCCATTGCATTGTGAATTAGAGCCTGATTTTCTGTGGGCAATTCTTGGTCTGCTTTGAGTGCCTTTTGTAGCAGAGAAATAGACTGAACAAAGAGCTTTTTGTCGAGATAGAGACTGCCTAGTTCATAATATTCCTCAGCAGTACCTTTTTGCTGCTTGAGCTTCTCTTGCAAACGAGAAAATGTGCTTTCTTGCTTACGAGTTCGTAAGACTTCACGCAAAATATAAACCGCCGCAAAGACCAGGATGGCGAGCAGAGCAGAAATATAAGCTATGGGTAAGTTTTCATTCATGGGCGATCGCAGTAATGATGATCTTATTAAATTAATTCAATTGCTAATTATTTATGATTCTCACATATCTAACCAAGGGGAAGCCTCAATAGTTAACAAAATGTTGGGCATTAATATAGTGGGCATTGTCTGATCGCGGACGTGAGGGTAGGTTGGTTAATGCTAGTAGCTTATTTGCCCTATGGCGAATTTAGCTAGAATCGGCATAATTTAATACTTTAGTCAGATTCGCTGATGCCAGCCTTGACGATACGGTCGAGGTTAATTTGAACTATTTATCGAGATTAAAGATGAGCGATCAGCAAAGTAACAAGACTTTTGAAGCAGATGGCACCCGTCCGATCAAAAGCAGCGACATGACAGTGGCAGACACCTATCAAGAAGACGGTATTCGACCTATTGGAGAAAGTCCAGATTTCCTGGTCAAAAATGCTCAAGATGGGACAAGCTCCTCTTCAGTTAGCGCCAACGAGTCGAATGGCAACGAAACAGAAAAGTTAGATCATAAATCTGCTGCCAACAGTAAAGGCGTAAAAGTGGTTGATACCTTTGAAGCAGATGGTACTCGCCCAATTATGGCTAATAAATATGAAGTGGTTGATACGATTGATCTTGACGGGGAACGCCCGATCACTTCTAAGCAATAGTTTGCTGACTAATGTGGTTAAAACTTTAGTTCAAAAATTTTGGTCTGGCTTGCCCATTTTTCGCCAGTATTGCCGACAAATCTTGCCATTTTTCGTCTTCAATCGCCTCAATAATTTCCGAGAGATTATCTTGATAGCTGTAAAGCGATCGCAATAGCTCCTCTCGGTTATATTTTGCCATCATTACCCCCAATTCAGGATTGCCCCCACCAACGCGGCTAGTATCTTTAAACCCAGAGCTAGCCAGAACTTGAGCTAACGATAAAGTGTTTGGCTCTTCTTCTAGACAGGCTTTGAGCAAACTAGCGCTGACCATTACAGGAAGATGAGAAATCCAGCTGACGGCGCGATCATGTACTTGAGCATTACAGACGTGGGGAACAGCATTAAGATCGAGAGCGATCGCCTTCAATTTCTCAACATTGTCGGGATTACTCTCTGCCGTTGGCGTAAATACATAGGCGGCATCTTGGAATAGATTACTCAAGGCGGCATTAATCCCACTTTCGGCAGTTCCCGCCATTGGATGCCCCCCAATAAAGTTTGACCAGAGCTGGCTACACTCCTCGACAATTGGCTGCTTTACCGAACCGACATCAGTAATAATTGTTTCTGGACTTAGATGAGGAACAATCTTTTTGATAGTGGTTGCGATCGCCTGAATTGGCGTGCAAATAACTACTATCTCGGCATCTGCTAATAATTTGAAATCTGTCCCCGAATAATCGGCAATACCTCTATTTAAAGCGATCTTACAGATATCCTCACGACGAGAAATACCAGTAACATAATGCCCTTGCGATCGCCAATCAAGTCCTAATGAACCGCCAATTAAGCCCAAGCCGACAATACCAATTTTCACAAGCGATGATAATGATGCAAAATATTTTGACTAAATTGAGCATTTAAAACTCAAAACTACTCTCTTTACTATATTGAATCAAGGTCACAAACATGTAATTGATGGCGGGACTCCGACCAAACAATAGCTTAAAAGCTAAAGGTGGTTCTGACAGTACCAATCACCAAATCGTCGCCATTTTGAGTTGCGCTATCTGGTTCGGTAATCCAAACGACTCCTGGGGTAATAGCAATATTATCGTTAACCTGATATTGATAAAAAGCCTCCAGATGGAGAGAGCGATCGCTGTCTGCCTCTAAATTTGCAATCGTCGAATCTGTTACTTTTGGTTCACTACCAACGACTATCCCCGCCAAACTGCCCTCTTTACCCAGATCGGGTATCGCCAAAGTTGCTGCCCAGTTCCAAATATCTTGAGTACCGCGATCAATATCTTCTCCTAGGGTACTGAGATTATTTACTTTGCTCAATCCGCCCCAGCCTCCCAGAATAAAGCGATCGCTAATTGCCCAGGATAATTCTAAGCCATAGGAATTGCTCACGGTAGGAACCGACTCCCCAAACAGGTCTGCTGTTAGAGACTGAAGATTGGCAGCATTGGTGCCAGTTTCCGTATCGCTTTGGTTGAAGCTATGGACATAGGTAGCAGCCAAAGTAAGACTATCAAAGGGGGAAACGGTAATTTGTCCCAAGGCACTGTAAGGACCGTCAAATAAACCGCTACCAGGACTAGACTCATTGGCAGCACCAGCTACATAACCCGCAGTAATTTTAATTTGGTCGATGGGACTATGAGTAATGCCCAATCCTGCCTCACCTGGGGGATAGTAGAGAGGATTTCTGGTCGCAAAGCGGGAAATAGCCCCTGAACCACCGTCTCCATCCAGAAAATTAATTGTGGGAGCAATATCATCTGCCTCTAGACCCACGGCACCAATAATAAAGTCCAGGCGATCGCCTATATTTCCCGAATAGTGCAGATTCTCTAGGCGTAAACCCTCATCCTCGACAAAGGCTAAATCACCTTGAAACGTATCTATTTCCTCAGCAAACCCTGTAAAATTACCTGTAGATAAGCGGGTAAATAGTAAATCATCTCCCCGAAAACTTGTGCTTAAGTCAAGTCTTAATCGATAGCCCAGGACGGTGCTAGCCTCACCTGCCGACAGTA
The DNA here is from genome assembly GCA_039817275.1 of Cyanobacteria bacterium J06648_1. Lineage (GTDB taxonomy): Bacteria > Cyanobacteriota > Cyanobacteriia > Cyanobacteriales > Xenococcaceae > Waterburya. The sequence goes on from JBCBWB010000017.1 coordinate 34,980, forward strand.
TATCCGCCCCCGCAAAGACAGCTTCTCCCTGTAGCTTGGTCGTGCTAGAAAACTGGGTCGCTTCTAAATCTTGTAGTCTCGCTTGAGCGCCATCTGTTCTGCCCTGGAGAATCGCTAACTCTGACTGAAACTCCTGCATCAGACGCAGCAGAGTATCAATATCGGCTTGAGGCACGTTTTCGGTCTGGGCGATCCTTTCTTCGATACTATTGAGACAGGAGTTTAGACCAGCAATAAATTCGGCACGAGAAACCCCTCGCTCTCCTCGGTAAGTCGAATCTGGGAAACCACTGATACAACCATACCGCTCGATCAAATTTTGCAGAGCTTGATATGACCAATCTGTTGGCTGAATATCTCGTAAAACTTGCACTCTGTTGACTTGCGCAAGATATTTTTGACGCACACTTTTGAAAGCTTTAGCATCGCTCTCATAGATTAATAATCCTGATTGACGACTGGTGTTTTTTAAGTTACTTTTATTTTGCCAATCAAAACTGTTTTCGCTATTTTTTGATTCTGGTAGAGCCTCTACATTTGACATAAACAGTAGCCAAGCACCAAGAATCGGTATTATTTGACAGACTAATCCTCGCATCCTTAACATTTTTATCAATCCCCATTCACACCAAAAATCACGGCGTAGCTTTGCTTTTTCTTAGATAAGACGTAGAGATAAATGGCGCCAAAAATAGTTCCACCATCATCAAACGCTGGTACTTATTTAACTAAGTTGCCCAAAACTAGATCGCGATTGAATTATCTTCCTATCTTGGCATTATTTAAAACCAATTGGGGGAAAATTAATATGTAAGCTTATATGAACAAATTTCACATTAAATAGCTTTTTCTAACAGATTGAGTCAGGTTGATAGACTGGTTTGCTCATTACTAAATTCTCAACAGCATCTAGTAGTAGCCCCAAGCAATTTATCGTTACTGCATTTAGTTCTGTCTGCTATGGTGATGTCGTATTGATATTTGTTGCCGAGATGACAATGATGATTCAATATTTTTGCTTATATGAAATAATTATTTATTGCAGATCTAATATTCTGGCTTGACCTATGAACCACTCTGATTCGATGATCGTCGCTCAAAATGTCGAAAAGTGGTATGACAACAACTTTCATGTGCTTAAAGGGGTAAGCTTGGAAGTTAAGAAACAAGAAGTTGTGGTTGTCATGGGTCCATCTGGTTCGGGTAAATCTACCTTTATTCGTACCTTTAATGCTCTTGAACCCTACCAAAAAGGGAGTATTACTATTGATGGTATTAAACTATCTAACGATTTAAAAAACATCGAAGCTATTCGCCGTGAAGTTGGCATGGTTTTTCAGCAATTTAATTTATTTCCCCACCTAACTGTGTTGCAAAACATTACCCTTGCCCCGATCTGGGTCAGGCGTAACTCCAAAACTAAAGCCGAAGAAATCGCCATGCAGCTACTAGAAAAGGTGGGTATTTTGGAACAGGCTCAAAAATATCCAGGACAGCTATCTGGGGGACAACAGCAGCGAGTAGCGATCGCTCGTGCCTTAGCGATGCAGCCTAAGGTAATGCTGTTTGATGAACCAACTTCGGCACTAGATCCAGAAATGGTGCGAGAAGTGCTGGATACGATGCGCAGCCTCGCCAATGACGGTATGACGATGGTCTGCGTTACCCACGAAGTCGGCTTTGCTCAGGAAGTGAGCGATCGCATTGTTTTTATGGATGAAGGTACAATCGTTGAGGTAGCGACTCCCGAACGCTTCTTTAATCAGCCCCAGGAGGAGAGAAGCAAAAAGTTTTTATCCCAGATACTTTAAAAGACAGAGATACTCCTTCGCCAGCACCATTCTTGGAGATTCCTCGATCAATAGCTATTTCCAAAGCCAACGATAGCCCTCGGCTAACTGTGTTGGTGCATTTTGCTCGACAATTTGACCGTGTGCCATAACGATTCGCTGAAAATCCCACTGCAATATTCTCTCGCTCGATTCCTGAAGCTTTTGCCGCTCTCGAACAGCAATTTTTTCTAACCAAGTCGGCTTGAGAACTCCATAGCTGCCCAGGACTCTGGTTGCTAACTGGGTCACGATGGGGAAACTGCGATCAAAGTTGAATGCCGAGTCGGTAATAATCAATGTTTGACTATCTCGATGAAAAAAGACAACTTCATTAACTAAAGCTATTTTGGGCGGGATAAATACTTGAAAACCTTCAAACAAAGTGTATTCTAGTTCATCCGCAAACTTAATTTGATCTTGGGTTAAGACTTGATCTATGTTTAATTCTGGTTGTTTCGCCGCCAATCCAGGAGGAGCGATCGCTTGGGCAGTGGGATATTGCTGCTGAGACTGAGCTAAATATAAATAGTGAAACAGATTGGGAGCGACAAGATATTCAACCGAGCCTAAGTGATCAAGTTGCTGCTTGAGTTGCTGATCAATCTTGATCGGCGAGATTAAGACCAAAGAATTGTCCGCTAACCGAATGACCGTCATTCTCGTACCCACCTCTAACCCCAGAAATTTGAGGGGTTGTTCTGCTACCCAAAGGTTTCGATCTAGCTGTCTAAGCATCGGCTTCAAATATTAAGGCTGCATATTTCTACTTTAGGGCAGAACACGAGAAGTAAAGACAAATAATTAGAGCAGCCCTAACAAGCGGGTTTTGCTGTACCAGTAAAACTAATAATCCAATTAAGATTTAGGCGATCAAGTATCAGGGTATCGCCCGATATGTTTCTAAATCAACAAGTCTTAAAGATATTTGGCGGAGTATATTTGGCAATTTGCAGTGGTAACTGAAGCGCGAAAATAATCCAATGTGATCCATATCATTTAAGTAGCTTTTCTTATCTGCGAAGATTAACTCATAAATTAAAGCATTTTACATAGGTTAATTACATGGATTTTATCGATCAAATTAAAACAATAGCTCAAAGAATTGAAAAGGTAAAAGATAAAGTTATTAATGAGGAAGCAACTAAAACCTCTTTTATAATTCCTTTTATAGAAGCATTAGGGTATGACATTTATAATCCTGGTGAAGTGTTTCCAGAATATACAGCAGATATTCCTGTACTTAAAAACGACAAAGTAGACTACGCAATTTTAGCAGAAGGAAAACCAACAATATTAATTGAGTGTAAGTGTTGTCAAGATACCTTAGATAATTCCAAACACACTGCCCAGCTGCATAGATATTTTCAGAATACAGAGGCGAGATTTGGCGTTTTAACCAATGGGATTGTTTATCGATTTTATACAGATATTGATACGGGTCATGTTATGGACACCAAGCCATTTTTTGAATTTAACCTAACTAAGTTTAATGACTCGGATATTAGTGAGTTGAAAAAATTCTCTAAAGCAAATTTCGACCCTAGCGCCTTAAATGACACTGCTCAAAACCTTTTATATACTAAAGAAATTAAACGCTTAGTTACCGAACAGTTTGCTAACCCTTCTGCCGAATTGGTAAAGTTCTTTGCTTGTCAAATATACAGTAAGAGAATGACTAGTAATGCAGTAGAAAAGTTCACTGAAATTACCAAAGCATCTTTAAAAGAGTTCATTAATGAACGTATCGCCGAACGATTAAAAACTGCTGAGGAATTAGAAGAGATTGTTACTGATCCCAAAGAAACTGCTGAGGAATTAGAAGAAGAATTGCCTAATCTCGACAATGGAATTGTGACTACAGAAGAAGAATTAGAGGGATTTTATATAGTTAAATCTGTTCTCAGAGAAGTATCAGATGTTAGCAAATTACAGTTTAAAGACACGAGAAATTATTTTGGAATTAATCTACACGGTAAAGTAAACAAGACAGTTTGCAGACTGTATTTTAATAGTAAAAAGAAATATATCGGTATAATTGATACCAACGGAAAAGAGGTGAAAAACGAGATTGCTAATTTAGACGGCATCTATGGGATAGCCGAATTCTTGAAAGATCGAATTAAATATTTAACAGAAGGCAAATATATTAGCGAAGCAAGAAAAGTAGAAGCTGAATAATCTTAAAATATTGAATAAATACGATCGCCTTCCCTCTAGAGTAAATCGAATTGTTTTCTGGAGGGATTTGTTTATGCAAGCGTATTTACCAAAAAGCAGATTAGCCTTCTGTCAACCCTAAAAACTACTAAAATGCTTAAAGACGAATTTTTAAGCGTGAGAACATGACTCCTGATTCAGTAAACTGTGCGGTAGACTGCACCAACGGCTGCGTTTTAGGCGATCGCTGTCCGAATAAAGAATATCAAAACGAGGCATCTAGCTTTATCAAAGATACCCCGTTGGACAAGATGATTGAGATAGCGGAAATAGCCAAAATGAAAAAGATGTCCGAACCACCAAAATGGGTTATTCCTGACGAAATTTAATCCACCGTTGGGGCGAACGGCTGTTCGCCCTTACTACGCTGTTCGCTCAATTTTACATTTCGGGTTGTTTTTTATGCCATTCTGTCGCCTGTTCGTAGGCATGAGCAACATTGAACAGCACATCTTCCCGCAACACGTCACTGATAAGCTGTAAGCCGATGGGTAAACCCTGGCTATCGAACCCGCAGGGAATACTAATTCCTGGTAAACCCGCTAAGTTAACGGGAATAGTCATTAAATCGGAAAGATACATCGATAGGGGATCGTCGGTTTTTTCTCCTGCTTTAAATGCCGTCGAGGGAGAAGTCGGACAGACAAGTACATCGACATCAGCAAAAGCGTTATCGAAGTCTTGCTTGATCAAAGTCCGTACCTTTTGCGCCTTGAGATAATAAGCATCGTAATAACCTGCCGAAAGAGCATAAGTACCCAGCATAATACGGCGCTTCACCTCTGCACCAAAACCCGCAGCACGAGTATTAGTATACATTTCTAGCAAATTTTCCGAATCTTCCCGCACGCCATATTTAACCGCGTCGTAACGAGCCAGGTTAGCCGAGGCTTCCGAAGAAGCGATCATATAGTAGACGGGCAAGCCATAGCGGAAACGAGGACAGGAAATCTCTTTAATTTCTGCACCCATTGATTTGAGTTGGGCGATCGCTTTTTGTACCGTTTCTGCTACTACTGGATCTAAACCATCGCCAAAGGTTTCGGTAATGATGCCCACTTTTAAACCCTTTTTTAGTTCGGGCTGGAGATAGCTGGTATAGTCGGGGATGTCTACTTTAAGACTGGTTGAGTCATTAGGATCGTATCCTGCGATCGCATTTAGCAAAATTGCTGAATCTTCTACGGTGCGGGAAAAAGGACCAATCTGATCCAGAGAAGAAGCATAAGCTACCAAGCCAAAGCGGGACACCAAGCCGTAAGTCGGTTTCAGACCCACAACTCCACAGAGAGAAGCTGGCTGACGAATTGAGCCACCCGTATCCGAACCCAGAGAAACCACACATTCCCCTGCTGCTACTGCCGCTGCTGAACCGCCAGAAGAGCCGCCAGGTACTCGTTCCAAGTCCCAAGGATTGGCGGTAGTTTGATAGCTAGAGTTTTCGGTAGAGCTACCCATAGCAAACTCATCGAGGTTAGTTTTGCCGACAACTACTGTCCCAGCATCCTTAAGCTTCTGGGTAACGGTAGATTCGTAGGGAGGCACAAAATTCGCCAAAATCTGGGAAGCACAGGTAGTTTTAATCCCCTTGGTACACATATTGTCTTTCACGCCCAAAGGAATACCTTCGAGGACACCAATACTTTCCCCCGCAGCAATTTTATCGTCTACTGCTTGAGCCGTGGCTAATGCTGATTCAGCAGTCAGGGAAATAAACGCCTTAACCTTTGGTTCGACTGCTTCGATGTGCTTGAGGGTAGCCTGGGCAATTTCTACTGCCGATCTCTCTTTGCTAACTAACTGCTGATGTAGCTCTTTTATGCTTCCTTGGTACATCTATCTAAGATTATATTGCTATCAACATTTCACGATACAACAGGCGCGTTATTTAAAACAATGTTTGGCTTGGGTTTTGTTTCGCGTATGCTTGCGGTATCCTTTAGGACCAAGACGCAAAGGCGCAAAGGAATTAGACTAAGCTATTGATTTTTCTCTCTAGGACATGATTAAGGAGCGATCGCTTTTTTATATTTCTCTTCTTCTTTGACTTGCGATCGCTCTCAGATTTTCACTACTCTCTGAACCATAAATAGTAATTTTATACTTATCAGGCTCATCTTGCTTGAATTCATCAACCGAAAAGTTTTAACCATTGCCTTAAGAATCTTGTTGCTGTTCCCGCAAATAGTTTAAATTAGCTCTAAAAGTCTTAGTATTAAGATGATTTTCTCCCAAGACCATTTCGGCAATTTCTAGAGCCTGAAGATAAAGAAGTTCAGCAGTGTCGTATTTCTCCTGATCTCGGTAGAGTAGAGCTAGATTATTGATGCTTATGGCTACATATAGGTGTTGTTCTCCAAGCAGTTGTTTAAATCACTCCAGAGCTTGAAGATGGAAAGGTTCGGCATCTTCATATCTTCCCTGAAGTCGGTAGAGTTCCGCTAGATTATTAAGACTTGTCGCTACATTACTCAGATGAGGAATGGCAATATCTAAGGCTTGTATTTCTACCAAAGTTGAAGTTTCAGGAATTATTCCAGCAATCTGATTCATTACTCCACAAAATTTCTGCTTGAATTCTTTTGCTTCTGCTCGTTCTTCTAGTTTGGCTCGGCAGTATTGAGCAATTAAGGAATGTAGTTGGTAGGCTTGACTATTTCGGGACGGCTTTACCTTGAGGATGCCAGGTGCTTAATGCATCTCCACCCAATCCATGAACGAAAACAACATCACCAATGCAGCTTGCGTTATCGGTACCAAGAATGGGGACTAGTCTAGTTTGGGTGGTCACAGACTTGTTGCCAGGTATTCAATAGAGATATTTGAGTTTACATCATAGCGAATATTACAGTTTGGAGTACGCGAAGTAATTTGCTCCGTAATTATTGTGGTGGCTATGCAAAAGTTAACTGCTTTAAGGCGATTCTGAGCAACTAAGGTCGATAGGCGTAGATAGAGTAATTATTTATTCAGCTTAAAACCCTGACGATATCTAACTTATTACTTGTTACTTATTACTCCCGCGCAGCGACACTAGAGATCGCCTTTTTTTTGACTCTACAATCCTTCGAGGGGGACTTGAAGGAATCGAGCTAATTCTGCACCCTGGTTTTCCAGCGTAGAAAGGGCAATGGGTTCTCCCACACGAGTTAGAGGCAGATTTCTTCTTTTTTTCGAGCGTAGATATAAAGCACGTCTGGGACTCAATCCTTCTCTGATTTCTGCTCTTACCGACTGTACGTCAGAGATGGGAAATTCAACCACTACCTCACGATTTTTGCCTGGATACCCTTGGCGAAAGATAGTTACCTTGCCCGTTTCCTGATTAAATTCGTTGTAGCCACCACCAACATTCCACAACAGCAATAGCCAAAGATAGGTTGCCAAAAGTGAACCAGCGACACCATAAAAAATTATTGCCACTCACTGAGGAATAAAATGTAGCTGACTAGTATCAGTAACAATCAACAGGTTTTTTTGCAGATAGCTTGATAAACCCGCCAGCAGAAATCCGATTCATCCGATACT
>JBCBWB010000180.1:0-9950 GCA_039817275.1 Cyanobacteria bacterium J06648_1
TGTCCCGCAGATTGAGGAAAAAACCACCGTAAGTAATAGTCCTAAAATGAAATCTGCGGGACAAGTTCTGACTCAAGCCAGACAGGAATTACGAGCTTAGAATGTAAAAGAATAGCTGCATAATCAAGGAAGTATTGGAAACGGCAAAGATCGAGATGCCGACAGACATTTATACTTTAATTGTTAAAGAAGTAACCAATCAAATTCGGTTAATAGAGTAATGAAAATGACTTCTTGCCATTCTGTTTAATGTTCAAGGCAAATTTATGGGAAACTTCCTGGTTTTACTTGCTATCGATCTTGAGCGTTTTCGGCTTATTTCTCAGCTTGTGGATCGTTGTTCCCGCACCTACTTTTAGCTTATTACCCTTGAGAGTGGCTGCACTCGAACTAAGCCCTTGGTTGATGGCGATTGAAATAATTGCTTTAGCACTGGCAATTTTTACCAATGTTGTTACTACTAAAAGCGGCTGGTCTAGCTTTATTATCCTTTGCAGCCTCCTGGGCTTGTTGTTGAGCTTATTACCTCTAATTCAGTTTCCCTCAGCCGAGCAGATGTTTCAGGCGGAGGTAGAACGAGTTTTGGGTACAGAATATTTAGCGCATATTTCCCCAACAGTAAAAAGCAAAATGCGCCCTCAACCTTTCGTTTTAGCTGATGTCTTTCGCGGGATTAGATATTCAGATATTCGGATAACTAGAGATTTAGTTTTCGCCAGTCCTGATGATGTAGACCTTAAATTGAATACTTATCAACCGCTAAATAAGGGCAAATACCCGACCCTAATTGTGACCTATGGCGGAGCCTGGAGGACTGGTAGCCCAAGTAGCTATGAACAGTTCAGCTCTTATATGGCAGCCCAGGGATATACCGTAATCAACATCGATTATCGCCACGCACCCCAATATAAGTTTCCTAAACAGCTAGAAGATGTTGAAGCTGCCTTGGAATACATTCAAACTCATGCCGATGAGCTAGAAGTAGATTTAGACAAAATAGCGATCATGGGGCGCTCTGCGGGAGGACATCTGGCAACATTGGCAGCATATAGGACAAAGACAATATCTTTTAAAGCCATAGTCAATTACTACGCTCCAGTAGACCTAGCCGATGGCTACTATGACCTTCCTGTACCCGATCCGATTGGCGTTCCTCAGATACTAGAAAACTTTATCGGCGGCTCTCCGTCAGAAAAACCAGAACTCTATCGCCAGGCTTCTCTTACTACCTACCTCAAAGCGGATTCTCCTCCTTCTTTGCTGATATATGCCAGCCGCGATCATCTGGTCATGGCGAAATTTGGTAGGGGACTGTATGAGAAGTTAAAAGCCACAGATAATCCTGCCATCTTGCTCGAAATTCCCTGGACAGAACATGCCTTCGATGCAGTCTTCAACGGCGTTAGCAATCAGCTTGCCCTATATTATACTGAACGTTTTCTGGCTTTTAGAATGAGCGATCGCAATCAAGCTAGTTCCATTGAGAAATAGACAAAATCTTAGTAAGGAATAAGGCTGCGATCGCTTTATCGAAGCACAAATCTGGGATGTTCGTCCGATTGAAAAATTCCTGAAATTGTAGATAGAAAATATTACAGTTTCCACTTAGCAGATGCTTATTCTGACTATCAAAAAAGCGATCGCACTTCGCCACCTCGTCGAGAATAAAGAAAGGTCATTTAGGTTTCCTTGAATGAAAACTTTGATAGTTCTATCCAAGTTATACCTACTCTCTATGACAATATAGCTTTTCTCACTTTACTGAAGTACGTCCGAATTCTAGCTACATGCGGGCAAGCCCTTTGTGCCTTAAAACGATCTATTTTGTCCTAAAGGATAAGCTTCGCAAATACATGACCAATTTGAGAACCGCTATACAGCAAATAAAATTTAATTCCTTATGCGTCTTTGCGTCTTTGCGAGAAATTTAAATTCAAAATATTAAGTGCAACTTTAAAGCGAAATGATATTAAAAGAAAGGTACAAATAAACCCACGCCGATCGCCAAATTGTTATTATCTCTAACCCTTAACTGATGCCAGGTAGAAGAACCAACGCGGTTAGTCAGATATAGTTCGAGATAGGGATCGCTGTTATCGGTTGTCGGCTGTCTACCGAAAGAAGAAAGCGCCTGCCAACGTACTCCTGCCGTCCAGGGAATTCGATCAGTTAAGCGATCGCCATCAAAGCTATTCCCTTCGCCAAAAAAGTTAGCGCCAATTTCTCCTACCAAGCTGACTTCGGGAATTACCGCCATCGCCCCCCCCAGATTGAACCCTCCAAGTTCTACTCCTTGGCGCTGCACATAAGCCAGCATTGGCGTAAACCAAGCTGCCGCCCTGGAATTAATCTCGTAGTGCAGGGGTAAAGCCCCAGTTAAAATTAGCAGTTGACCGTTGCGTCCATCATCTCCTCCTGGGGTAAAAATCGGCACGCTGGCATCTAAGTCGCGATCGTCAAAGGCATCGACATCATTTTCCACAAAATTGATAAAGGGTTCGTTGGTCAAGCTCACCGTACCTGCGACACTAAGAGTTAGGGGCGCGTTTTCTTGTTGGTTAAGCAAGCGTATTTTGCCGCTCAAACCCTGTTCGGACTCATCAACTTCTCCTGAAGCATAGTCGAGAAAAATACCCCCTTCAAAGTCCTTGAGTAGACCATAGCGAACGGCTGTTAATACCCCCTGACTGCCGCCCTGGAGGTTCACCGCTAGTTTCCCGCTGGGCAGAGTTCCTCCGTCGAAGAAAGCCAACCCGTCTGTAGTTAATGATTCGGCAACGCTCTCTGAGTTGTTTCCAGAACTAGCCGATGCACTGTATTGACGATTGGCAGGAAAAATATCGGGAAGAAAGACAATATTCGCCCCAAGACCGACAAAATCGCGATCGCCTGTTAAGGATAGCGGTGCAAAGCGAGCAAAGGTATTAGTGGCATAAAGATCTAAGGCTAGCTGGGGATTAGTTAGGTAGCGCAATCCCGCGTTGTAAATGATCGCTCGATCTGGTTCTCCAGAAGTACGATTAATACTGTTGTTACCTGTTAGAGGTAAAAAGACATCGGTGAGTAGAACCAGCTTAGAACTAACCTGATAAGAAACTCCCCCACCCAATCCAAACACCGTGCCAAAGTCTTCGCTATCATCATCAGGAAGACGACGAAAAAAAGCGGCAGTGTCGTCCTGGAAAAAAGCTACAGTGGGCGCAAAACTAAACTGCCAGCGATCGCCGATCTTAGCAGTATAAGGCAGAGCCAAAGAGACAAACACATCTCGGTTATTAATTTCTGTTTCGTTGCCATCTTGAGTAAACAAAAATCCTCGCGTACCCCAAGAAGCAGCGATCACACCGCTTAATGCCTGATTTTCTGACTCAGTATTCCAAATGCGTCCTTTGAACTCTAAGGCTGCCTCATTATCTTCGGTGCGCTCGGAGGTAAAATCACCCTGCTTGACGGGGGAACTACTGTCAACATGCTGAAACTGGAGAGCTAACTGAAAGCGATCGCTAATCCCCCAGGTAAAACCCGTGTTGAAGTTAACGGCACTATCATTATCATCCACTGCCCCAGCAACTAAATCGGGAAAAAAGAAGCTGCGAGTATCAAGATTAATTGAAACTTCTCCCTGACTGAGCTGATTTGCCGTAGGTTGAGAGAAAAGTATGTCGGCAAGAGGAGTTAGAGTCATTTCTGCCTGTTCCAGTTCCGTCTGAGAAACAGTCGTTGGTAGAGCTAAAACTGAGGATTTGCCCCACAGCAAAAAAATAATCGAACCAAACAGCCTAATTAATAGTTTATTCATGCGATCGCCTTCTACTCCCTAGTTAGACAAAAATCCCAGGCTAGATCCTGCCCAAAATTACACCGAAGCTCGATTCTATCAGCTAGATGTAAAAGGATTAGGGAGAGAGAAATGAGCGATAGAAATTTTGCCGCCATAACCCTAAATTTAGTCGGCATCAAAGATGCAAAAGAGCGTGATCCCCAAGAACCACGCTCAATTTAGGCAAGTTAGACCCCAAGGCAACCAACAAATACTGTGACTGAAAATTTCCTTGCTCTATTAAATTGTCTTTAAAGTTTGTACTTGAAGTCTTTATTACCCTGATAGTCAGTCATTTCGGCTAGTTCTTCGGGAGTTTTGATCCCAGGATAAAACTTGCCGTCAATTTCCCAAGTCGGAAAAGACTGAATTCCTGCGGCACTACAGACGTTAGGCTGGGGATCCTTGCCCCCTTCAGCACACTCAATGTAAGTTACCTGGTCGAATGCTTCTTGACCAAATAGCTGCTTCTGCTCAAAACAGTGAGGACACCAGAACGCGCCGTATTTTTTGGCTCCTACAGCTGTTAGATGCTCTGCCAGTTCGATTTCTGCTGCTCCTGAAACCGATGTAACTTCCCAACCGTAGGGTTCTGTGTGGTTACCTTTGGGCTTGATCACCTCAATTTTGCCATCTCTGGGATCAACTACCTCATCGGCGATCGCATTGCCATTAATGCCTGAATAAATACCCAAGGTGACGACGAGAGTCAACAGACCGACAATTGCTCCAGTAAAGAGGATCTGTCCGACATCTTCCCAGTCTCGACCCACAATGGTCAGGATCAAGAGACTGAGAGAAAAGGTAGCCGAACCAATGCAGTAGGGACAGACTGTTTTTAATTCTGTTGCCAAAATAAACATCAAATAGGCACTAAATACTGCCATGGCAATGCTACCCGCCAGCAGCAGCCACCAGGTGGCGTTTTCCAGCTGCTGCCTGAATTTCTTCTGTTTTTCGGGGCTTATTGCCAAGGGGGATAAGGCAAAAGCTGCCATGCTGATATATGCCAAGCAGCCAAATAAACTTAGAGGCAGACCAAATACCGTGGCATAGTCACTGTTTAAGACTCCTCCACATCCAGCTCCAGCAGATTCTGCCGTACAGACAGGACCTCCGCCCGTTAGCTTTGTAATAGTCAAATAGGCAGTTAGGACTGCTCCAGCGATCGCGATCGCACCAATGATTGGTCTCGACCAACGATAGATCCAAGGAATAGAACGACGACGGCGCATAATTTAAGAATTGATAGTTGTTCTCTGGGGGTTTTGATATTTCCTCATCTAGCACCGAATTAAAAAACATTTCTTAATCAGTAAGTGAGTCAATACTTTAGCCCCATCAATATTTTTCAGATTATAACTTGAGTTAATTTGAGATTTTATCCGCGACTTTATAAAGAGCGATCGCTACAGATGTTTGACCGAAGTTTTTGATTCAGGACTCAATGAGACTGATGGAGGAGCGGCTTTGGCCGCTTCGACAAACTGAGATACCCGAATTGGGTCGATGGTTTCCGTAATTTTGCCCTGACGCTTGAGAGAGCTAGAGACGATTACGCCGTTTGCCGCCTGCATTAACTGGGCAACATTAGTCCAGTTTGCGCCACTGCCAATGAAAACAGGAGTGTCTCCCGCCGCCGCCGCCGCTAATTCGAGGTCTTCTAGAGTTGGCGGGCTACCTGTTGCCCAGCCCGACAAAATCACGCCATCGGCTAAACCCCGTTCAATTGTATCTTTGACGGCAGTAGTCAGATTGGGGGTTCCCAGGGGACGAGCATGTTTAACCAGTACATCGGCTAAAATAGCGACCTCTGAACCCAATTCACGACGATATCGCAGCAGTTCGTAGGCTTTTCCCTCAATCAACCCCTGATCCGTTGCCATTACTCCTGTTAGCACGTTGACCCGAATAAACTGAACCTGGGTACAGGTGGCGATCGCCATGGCACTACGAGCATCATTCCGCAGTACATTGATGCCAATGGGCAACATCACCATCCCCTTCAGGCGATCAACGATTAGTGTCATCGCACTAACTACCGCAGGGTCAACGCAATCTTTGCTAAAAGGAGCATCAAAAAAGTTTTCAATTATAATCCCGTTCACACCTCCAGCAGCAAGGGCAGTTGCTTCCTGTTCGGCTCTGGCGATTACCTCCTGTAGCTTGCCCTGCCAACGGGGAGAAGTTGGTAGAGGTGATAGATGAACCACGCCAATTACTGGATTATCCGCTTTAAAAATATGTTTTAATTCCACTTTGTTTTCGTCACGCCTAACTTGCTCCGCCTCAAAATTAACTATTATCTCAGACAAAGCTGAGTACTGTATATACGAAAAGCAACTTCAGTCTCAAACTTTTTTTAAGATTTGCTCGCTTATTTTTCTCTATTTTTGTTCCCAGAGTCGAGTTTATCTGTTAATATATTTTAACGAAAAGGTTATTTACGTATTTCTATAGATATGTATAATCTCAAGTTCAGAACCCGTCAGGGGCGATGTCTTGAATCTAAAATAGTTTTGCGGCAGATGAACTGTCTGGATAGCTAATGCTCCACCGCGAAACTAGGAAGCAAAAGCCAGCAGTTTGATCTAAAACTATATCCTATCTTTATAGATCTATAGCTCTTACGGGTCATCAGGTTAACGCTTCAGCCAAGATATTAAGTCTGACCAGTGGTCACAAAAGCCTTCTTAATCAATTGATGACAGAGCTTTCTAGACCATAATGTAAATTCATAGCAATTTTGAGATTAGATCTCCAAAATTTAGGATAAAGAATGGCAAATAAGCCAACTGTAGCTATATCCCACTTGGGATGTGAAAAAAACCGTATAGATTCAGAGCATATGCTGGGCTTGCTAGCTCAAGCAGGCTATCAAATAGATTCAAATGAAGAGCTAGCCGACTATGTAATCGTTAATACCTGTAGTTTTATTCAGGCTGCGAGGGAAGAATCAGTCCGCACTTTAGTCGAATTAGCCGAAGCTGATAAGAAAATAGTCATTACTGGCTGTATGGCGCAGCATTTCCAGGGAGAGCTTTTAGCCGAGCTGCCTGAAGCTGTAGCTGTAGTAGGAAGCGCCGACTATCACAAAATTGTCGATGTGATTGAGCGTACCGAAACGGGAGAAAGGGTAGAAGAGATAACCCCTGAACCTGTATACATTGCTGATGAGACAGTTCCACGCTATCGTACCACCACTGAAGGGGTGGCATATCTTAGGGTGGCAGAAGGATGCGACTATCGCTGTGCCTTTTGTATTATCCCCCATTTGCGGGGTAATCAGCGATCGCGTTCGATCGAATCCATTGTCGCCGAAGCAGAATCTCTGGTAAGTCAGGGCGTTAAAGAGATTGTCCTGATCTCGCAGATTACCACTAACTATGGAGTAGATATCTACGGTAAGCCGATGCTAGCCAAGCTGCTCAGGGAGCTGGGCAAAGTTGATGTCCCCTGGGTAAGAATTCATTACGCCTATCCTACAGGGCTGACTCCAGAAGTGCTGGCTGCTATTCGAGAGACGCCCAATGTTTTGCCCTATCTCGACCTTCCGTTGCAGCATTCCCATCCAGAGATTCTACGAGCCATGAATCGTCCTTGGCAGGGCAGAGTGAATGATGGCATCATTGAACGAATCAAAGAAGAGCTACCTGGAGCAGTATTAAGAACTACTTTTATTGTTGGTTTTCCTGGGGAAACCGAGGCTCATTTTCAACATCTAGTAGATTTTGTTCAACGTCATCATTTTGACCATGTAGGAGTATTCACTTTTTCTCCTGAAGAGGAGACTCCCGCCTACAATATGGCAAACCAAGTAGATTCGGAAGTAGCCAACTACCGTAGAGATATGTTGATGGCGGCACAACAGCCTATTGCCGCGGCAAACAATAACTCCTGTATTGGTCAGCGAGTTGATGTTTTGCTCGAACAAGAACATCCAGAGACAGGACAGCTAGTCGGTCGCTCAGCACGCTTCGCACCAGAGGTGGACGGACTAGTATATGTCAGAGGTTCAGCTTCTCTTGGTTCGATGGTTTCAGTCGATATTACCGCTGCTGATGTTTATGACCTCTATGGAGAGGTAGCAGTTATGGCAGCCACAGTTGCTTCTTGACCGTTATCTGGAACCAAAGGCATAAAAGCATAACTTCTATAGCCAGAAGGAGTTGGAAATCGATTTTTGACTGGCAGAGCAAGAACACACCTTTTTTATCAACCAACTAAGTAGAACAAGCAATCTTATGACAACGACTTTCAAAGATTTAGGACTATCAGCCGCCACTCTGACACAGTTAGAGCAGCTAGGGTTTACCGAGCCAACTCAGATTCAGCAGGATGCAGTACCCGCGTTACTAGATGGCAAGGATATTGTCGGTCAATCCCAAACAGGAACGGGTAAAACAGCCGCCTTTTCTCTGCCAGCCTTAGAAATTGTCGATGCAGACAACAAAGCAGTACAGGCACTGATCCTAACTCCTACAAGAGAATTAGCTCAACAGGTAGGACAAGCAATTGGCGACTTCACCTCCAGAGAACAGAGAGTATATTCTTTGACCGTGTATGGCGGTCAATCAATCGAAAGACAAATCAGCCGCTTACGCCGTGGTGTACAGATTGTCGTCGGTACTCCTGGTCGAGTAATTGATTTGCTAGAGCGTCGCGAATTAGTATTGGATCAGCTCAAACTAGCAATTCTTGACGAAGCTGACGAAATGTTGAGCATGGGCTTTATCGACGACATTAAGAAAATTCTGCGTCGTACTCCCGAAAGCAGACAGACTGCCTGTTTATCGGCAACTATGCCTCGTGAGATCAAAGAGCTAATCAAAAACTTTTTGACCGATCCCATCTATATTACGGTCAAGCAAAAAGAAGCTGCTCCCACCCGTATCGATCAGCGAGTTTACATCGTCCCGCGTGGTTGGCAGAAAATTAAGGCGTTACAGCCTATTCTGGAGATTGAAGAACCAGATTCGGCAATTATCTTTGTTCGTACCAAGCGTACTGCTAGCGAATTGACTAGCAGGCTTCAGGAGGCTGGTCATAGCGTTGATGAATACCATGGCAATCTGAGTCAGATGCAGCGCGAACGCCTAGTAAAACGTTTCCGCGATGGCAAAGTCAAAATGGTAGTGGCAACCGATATTGCGGCTAGAGGTCTAGACGTGCAGGATCTAACTCACGTGATCAACTACGATTTGCCCGACAACACCGAAACCTATATTCACCGTATTGGTCGAACTGGTCGTGCGGGTAAAACTGGTACCGCCTTGGCGCTCGCTAATGCTGGGGATCGTCGGGCAATTAAACAAATTGAACGCCGTATTAGAGCTAAGCTAGAAACAGCCAAAATTCCTAACCGCGCTCAGGTAGAAGCCAAGCGCATCGGTAAACTCAACAATCGCATCAAAGAGACTCTAGCAGGAGAAAGAATGGCATCATTCTTACCGTTGGTCAGAGAATTGGGTAGTGAATACGATGCTCAGGCGATCGCCGCCGCGGCTTTACAGATGGTCTATGACCGTGACTGTCCTAACTGGATGAAGGGAGATTGGGATGTACCTGAAGATAGCTTCTCTAAACCTGTAATTAAAGGCAAAAAACACAATGGCAGTCGTTCTGGTCGTAAAAGCAGCTATGGTAAGTCCAAATCTGTACCTAGAACTAAGCCCCAGGGTAAGTTAAGATCGGAAGTAATTATCGAGCAGTAAAGTTCCTTTTCTAGTTCTTGACCGCTAAGACGGCAGTTTTAGGGTGTGTTTAAAACCAAAAATAGGGTACTTTAAGACTGCAAGCCTCAGCTACAAGTTTGCCACAGCAGCTAGGTAAGCTGGGGTCGATCCACAACCATAACCAACATAGCCCGTGACTCTGAGTATTCCCCCAAGCAACTTGTCCTACCCTACTATCGCCAAGACGGCGAACAATTGGCAGGGTTTAATTGAAACCTATCGTGCCTATTTGCCCGTAAGTGACACTACTCCAGTAGTTACTTTGCTAGAGGGGAATACGCCTTTAATTCCCGCGCCAGCGATCGCCAATCAGATTGGTCGTGGAGTTAAGGTTTATGTCAAATACGACGGGCTAAATCCAACAGGCAGCTTTAAAGATCGCGGCATGACCATGG